>NZ_JBTHHK010000001.1:0-185315 GCF_054353875.1 Mycoplasma sp. 4013
GAAAAATAGTATGAAGAATTTTATAAAAAAATGAGTTTTTCTTTTTTCTGCATTAGCGCCTTTAATTGTTGTTAGTTGTGCAAATAACTCAAACAACAAAGAATATTTTTATAACGATTTAGAATACTTTACCGGGGTTGTGTTAGAATATAAAAGGCAAAATTCTATTAAAAATATTGAAGAAAATTATTTTTATTATATGTGAGAAAATAACAAAGAAAGTGCTGGTGAATTTCAACCTTTGTTCAAAGATAAATATGTTTTTATTAAATCAGTAGAAGAACTTAATAAATTATTTTTAGATAAATTTAACTTAGATTATGTTAAGAAATATTATCAAACATTTAAAAATAAAGTTTATTTTGACATTAATACTCTAACAGCCGAAAAACTAAAACAAATGAACAAAGTAGAGTTTCAAAAGATTTATCTAAGAAATCAAGATGTTAATGAATTCTTTAAGACTAAGAATTTGTTAATGTATGAAACAGGTAATGAAAATTCTGTAATTTCACAATATAATTTAGTTCCAGATTACAAAAGTAACAATACAGCAAATTTACATTTTTGGCTTATCAATTTAGAACAATTAGGTGTTAAATATGATAACAAAAACAGTTTGCAAAAAACACATATAACTATGAATGTAAAATATATTGATAAATCCATGACTATCACTGTTAATAAAAATCCAAGTAATCAAGAGGTAAAAAATCTTTATGAATATTTGCGAAAATACACAACTTTAGCAACTTCAGATGTTTAATAATTTAACATAAAAACAAACAAGCAAGAAAGCGTAAAACAAATAGTTTTTAAATTTGAATCGTCATAGCAAATTGCCGTGGCAATTTTTAATTTAAATTTGTAAAGCAAGACAAAAAGATTAACAACTAATTGTGTTATTCTTTTGGAACCTTAAAAAAAGTTGTGTATCTATAACTGAGTTATTTTCACAAAAAAAGATTTTGAAAAAAATATTAAAAAAAGAGTGAAACTCCTTTAAAATTGTAAGTGATATAAAACAAAGGAGAACACATGACAGATATTATATCAAAAAACTTATTAATTTCAGAAAAGATTAATGAAATAAAAGAAAATGGTTTTAAATTCGTAGCAGAATTTTCAAGAGACATCATTACTAATATAATGAATGCAATCTTAAAAGAAGAGTTTGATGAGAACTTAAAATTTGAATTTGAAAATTCTAAATATGAAAAGAAAAATACACGGAATGGTTATTATACAAGAGCACTAGATACACCGATCGAGAAAGCATTATTAAATGTTCCAAGAGATAGAGCAGGAAGAATTAAAAGTAAATTATTTGCCAGATATAGCCGAAGAAGTGATGATCTTACTCAGATGATAATGTCCTTTTGCAAACTAGGTGGTTCTTATAAAGAAATCACTGATTTCATTGAGAATTCTACAGACATAAAAATGTCAAGACAAACAATTTCTAATATCTTTACTACTACAAAGGAAAAGGTAGATGAATTCCAAAATAGAAAGCTACCAAAGAAATTTCAAGCAATTTTTCTTGATTCTTCTTACTTTTCCATTAAACGAGGAAGTTATGCAAAAGAAGCTATAAATATCGTTATGGGAATTGACGAAAATGGCTATAAGCAAGTGCTAAACTTTGAAATTTGTCCAAATGAAAAAAAGGAATTTTTAGAGAATTATTACTAAAAATTAAGGAACAAGGTGTAGAAGAAGTTGAAATTTTTGTCTTTGACGGTTTACCTAGTTTAGAAAATGTTGTAAATGAAATTTTTCCAAAATCTAAGACTCAAAGATGTCTAGTACACATTCAAAGAAATATTGTGTCTAAAGTAAGGGTTTCAGATCGTAAAAAAATTTCTAATGATTTTATGTTAATTGCAAAACAAAGTAATATAGCTGAAGCACAAAAAGAACTTGAAAATTTCGTTGCAAAATGAACTTTCAAAGGTTATAAAAAAGAAGTCTCATATCTTTTGCAAATGCAAAATTTATTAACATTTTTTGATTTTCCACCTGAAAAGCGTAAATCTATTTATACAACAAATCCAATCGAATCCTTAAACTCGAATATGAAATTGATTTTAAAAAGAAAGGTTTCATTTCCTAGTACGGAAAGTTTATCATTGCTTTTAGCACATATTTTTAATAACTGAAATATTGGTTAAACTTCAATTTGACATTGAAAAACCCGCAAAATATAAAGCAAAAGAACAAAAGATTACTTTTGTTCACTTTATTTTGCGGGTTTTTCAAAAAAATTTTTAAATTTTCTTATAAGATGCTATTATATATATAACTTAGATTTTTATTAAAATACACAACAATTTTTATAATGTCGTTTTTTTTGCTAAGTATAGAAAAATAGTAAAAATTTAGGGTTAATTTTACTCTTCCTAGTTTAAATTTCTATATAATAGTGATATAAATTCAAAAATAATATCAAGGAATAAAAAATGAATGATGAAAAATTAGAATTAGTTGAGATCTTTTTCAAAAAAATTAAAGGTAAAACTCCAGAAGAATCAAGCAAAAACCACGATGGTTCAAAGGGTCATTGACTAGAAAAACAATTTGGAATACTACCTAATGCAAATGATGTAGCAGATATTATGGGTTATGAATTAAAAAGTGATACTAATTCTGTTACTTCATTTGGTGATTGATCAGCAAATGAATATATTTTTGATAGTGGAAATTATCAAAAATACTTTAAAGGTGAAAACAAAAATCAAAGAAAAGATTCTTTTTGTAGGATTTTTGGACATCCGAATCCTAATAAAGATAATCGCTTTTCTTGATCTGGGAAAGTGATTCCTAAAATAGATATTTATAATGACTATGGACAGATTTTACAAATCACATCTCAAAAAGATATCGTTATCATATATTCATTTTCTAAGGATAAAAGGGAAGAAAAAGTAGATATATTACCAAAACAATTACAAATTGAAAATCTCGTTCTTGCAAAATGATACGGTATATATCCTCTTGAGAACAAGAACACCTTACAAAAACGAATTAATCGTAAATTCAATCAAAATGGGTGATTTACTTGTAAACAAAATCAAACAGGGTATTATAAAATATGCTTTGGAAGAAAAATAAGTTTTAATGATTGATTACAAGGTGTTAAAAGTGGAGATATTTATTTTGATAGTGGAATGTATGAAGGAAATACTAGAAAATATTCACAGTGACGGGCAAGCAATAAATACTGAAATTCTTTAATCATCGAAGAATATGAATAATACTATATATACAGTGATTTAGATTAATTTATACTTCTTCATATACTTAATCATTGCTTTTGCTAATGAATCAATTACATTAATACATACAGAATTACCAAATTGTTTGTATGCTTGGACATTTGAAACACTAATAATAAAATCGTTAGAAAACCCTTGTAATCTAGCACATTCACGTGGTGTTAGCATTCGAGGATTTTTATTTTCTTGCTCAATCAATACTTCGCTTCCATCTTTATAATACCTTGCACTAATTGTATTTATATATTTACTTGCTTTGTTAAACAAACTAAATCCAAATCCATTTCCTTTTTCTTTATGTTCTTTTTTACGACGTAAATGTCCTTGATATAACTTATCAGAAATGGTATATTTTTCATTTACTTCATCAAATAAAATCTCAGATAAACTTTTAAAACCATCACCAGATTTAGGATAGACAAATTCATCAAAGTTATTTGGTAAATAATCTTTGTTAAATCCGATGATAAAAATCCGTTCTCGATTTTGTGGAATACCAAAATCTTTTGCATTTAAAACTTCAGGAATAGGAACATAATAATTTAATTCATCTAAAATCCTGTGAATAATTTTTAGTGTTTGACCTCTGTTATGTCCCTTTAGTTGCTTAACATTTTCTAATAAAAATGCTTTTGGACGCTTTGTTTGCAAAATTTCTGCAATATTAAAAAACAATGTTCCTCTAGCATCTTCGAATCCTTTTTTTAATCCTGCTTGCGAAAAAGGTTGGCATGGAAATCCAGCTAGTAAAATATCGTGATTAGGAATCGAAATAGCAGGAATTTTAGTAATATCACCATAAGGAATTTCACCAAAGTTGTTTTTATAAGTTTTTTGTGCAAATTTATCTCATTCAGAAGAAAAAACAGTTTTTCCGCCATTTTGCTGAAATCCTATTCTAATTCCTCCAATACCAGCAAATAAATCAATCATTGTAAAAGAATATTTCTTGTTTTTATCGATTGCATAAGGTGGTTTTGTATTAAAATTTATTACTTTTTGATAAATTTCTATAGGAATTTCTGCTGTATTCTCTTCTCATAATTTCATTTGTTTTTCTTGTTGTTTATTTAAGTCCAATGCATCTGAAAATTCTTTACGAGTTATTCCTAAAACACTCCTTTTTCGAGAAATTATATTTTGATTTTTATCCATTTGTTTCATACTATTCCTTAAAGATATCCAAAATATCACTTATTTGACAATTTAGATAATTACAAATTTTAACAAGTGATGAAGATGAAATATGTTGATTGTGAACTAAATCAGTATATGTAGTTGAACTAATTCCTACTTTTTTAAATTTTGTTCTTAAAATATGCATTTGTTTAAGTTTATCTCATAATTTTTGAAAACTAATTTGCATAATATAAGTATAATAAAATTCCTTAAAAAATGAATATTATATCGAAATTCTTAATGTGTTAATTTGTAACAGTTGATAAAATGTTATATAATTATAAAAAACAGTAAAGTAAACAAGGACATAAAAATTAACAGAAAATTAACTTTGTATCATCTCAGAATATTGCTGAGGTGATTTTCAATCTAAAACAGATTGAATTCGTTTTATATTATATCAAATTATGTATTGGTGTATTAGTTTTTTTAATTCATTGAAAGTAATTTTTGAATAATCAACCTTTTTTTAGTCATTCAGATTTTAAGCAAGAAAATCAATATTCGATTTCTCTATCATCCAAAGAATTACCGCTCTAGAGAATGAAACTTTTCCATTCATTCTTTCTATCATATCAATATAGTATTTTGAAGTATATTGATATCCATGATCCGAATGGATTATAAAAGAATTACGATTAAAATCTTTAATGTTTTTAAAGTTATTGATAACAAGTTTTAAGTTGTTTTTGGTGGATATTGAATATCCTAAAATCCTTTTAGTTTTATGTTCAATAATTGCAGATAAAAATATATGGTTTTGGAAAAGTTTTAGGTCAGCAGGAGCAGGGATATATGTTACATCAGTAGCGATGATTCCTCTAGAATCTTTATCATTAAAATCTCTTTTAACTAGATCTTCTTTTTGAAAATTTGTGTTCTTCTTTTCGCGAGCTTTTTTCTTATTACGAACAATTGATTTTATATTTAAATATTTCATTATTCTTCCTAAAGTCCTGTAATTTATGTATATTCCGTATTTTTCTCTTAATACAATAGACATTTTTACACGACCATAAACTTCTTTGTTTTCGTAAAAAACTTTCAGGATTATTTCTCTGTACTGCTCGTATTTTTCTTCCTTTTTGCTTATTGAATTTGTTTTTCATTTTGAGATAGTTTGTCTAGTTGCATCTAATATTTCTGCTATTTCATAATATCGAGTTGCGATAATTATTAGATCTTATCTGGTAAATTTTTCGAAATTTGGAACCTTAGATTTCTTGTCTTTCTTCGGTCTTCCAGAACCTGGTTTTCTTTGTGAACCACTTTTGGTTAATAATTGATTTTCCATATTTAAATTATAATATGAAACAATTTTTTTCAATCTATTTCTTAAACTTGTTGATTTAATAAAGATTAATTTTGGTTCGATTTCTTTCATAAAATGTAAAGCATTTTTGGTTCCTTCACTTAAATAAATTTCAAAAATTTTATCGAATTCTTCCTTCTTAAAATGCCTTGACATCGCATTCCTTTCTTTCATATTTTTTGGTCACGGACACCCCTAGGGGTGTTGGGTTAATCCTATAAATAAAACAAAAAGATTAACAGAATTAGTTGTTAATCTTTTTGTAATACTTTATCTTTTTTTTTTGAAAAAAATAGTCGCATAATTAAAATTAATAAAAATTTAAAAAAATTATTTGGTTTTTTAAAAAAAACCTGTATTATATTATCAGTAGCAATAGCAAGTGGGATCACCTGATACCATTCCGAACTCAGTAGTTAAGCCACTTTACGCCGACGATAGCCCAACGGTGAAAATAGGAAGCTGCTTTTTTTATACCTTTTGAGCAGCTTCCGAAAGGAAATATATGAAAACATTTAAAATTTGAAATAATGATAAAAAGCAAGAAGTTTTAGAATATCTTTATAAAAAAGACCCGATTCAATATTTATTTTTAATCTCTGATATCGAACAATACGGTTTACAAAATCAAAATATTAAAACTTTTGTTTTATATAACAAAAAAATAGAAGCAATTTTTTTAATGTTTTATTCTAATTTAGTTGTGTTATTTGATACTGATGCTATAAATATAAATGAATTTTTGAAAATATTAAATAATGAAGACATTCAAAACCTAATTATTGATACAAATTTTTATAACTTTTTAAATAAACATAAACTTATTGATTCGCTGGATTATATAGTAGAAAAAGAACAGATTGCTAAGTTAGATGTAAATATTTTTAACATGCAGACAAAAGACTTTTTAGCTAAATCTAAGCCAGTAACTGAAACTGACATCATAGAGGTTATCAATTCTAAAAAGCAAATTAAAGAATGAGGTG
Source organism: Mycoplasma sp. 4013 (assembly GCF_054353875.1). Classification (NCBI taxonomy): domain Bacteria; kingdom Bacillati; phylum Mycoplasmatota; class Mollicutes; order Mycoplasmatales; family Mycoplasmataceae; genus Mycoplasma; species Mycoplasma sp. 4013. Next base: position 6,756 of record NZ_JBTHHK010000001.1, read on the forward strand.
ATGTTAGTGGACATACTTTAAATGTAGAATATTTAACTAATGAATTAAAAAGTGGATATTATCAAGCATACATCATTAAAGATGAGCAAAAGGTTATCTCACATGCTTCTATAAGTGCTAAAAACAAACAAGTTGCTATGATTGGTGGAGTATATACATTAAACCAATATCGTCGTCAAGGACTAGCTTATGATTGTGTAGTTAATTTAATTAGAAAACTTCTGTCTCAAAACCTAACACCTGTTTTATTCTTCAGCAATCCTGCTGCTGCTAAGATGTATTATAAACTTGGTTTTAAAGACTATGAGCAATTATTTGTATTGCATAAATAAAAGCACCACAATGGTGCTTATTTTATTTTTCTATCTTAATTTTGACACTTGGACCCATTGATGCTGAAACGGTAAGGTTTAACATATATGTTCCTTTAACAGCAGCAGGTTTAAGTTTTTTAATTAAGTTAATCAAGGTTTTTGCATTTTCAACTAATGCTTGTGTTGACATACTTGATTTACCGATTAATGAATGCACGATTCCAGCTTTATCAGTACGGTAATTAGCTTTTCCTTTTTTAAGTTCTTCAACAGCTTTTTCAGGTGCAGGAGTAACAGTTCCGGTTTTAGGATTAGGCATTAAACCTTTTGGTCCTAAAACTTTTCCATATTTACCTAATAAAGGCATCATTGTAGGGTCAGCAACCATAACATCAAAGTCAAAATCACTTTCTTTAATCTTTTGTTCAAGAGCAGGACCATCTAAAACAATATCTGCTCCAGCATCTTTAGATAATTTTTGTTTTTCTACATTATTTGTAGCAACAAGAACTTTAACAGTTTTACCTGTTCCGTTTGGTAATAATACTGCACCTCTAAGTTGTTGGTCAGCTTTACGAACATCTAAGTTTAAATTAAATGCTAAGTCAATTGAAGCATCGAATTTAGCATATGAAGTTTTTTTAGCTAATTCAATCGCTTCTGACAAATCATAAGCAATAGTTCTATCAAATGATTCGCGAGCATTTTTTAGGTTTTTTGAAATTCTTTTTGCCATTATTCTGCTCCTTCTTCTGCTTTATCATCTGAGTGTGTATGCACTTCTATAGCTTGACCTTTAGTTTCGTTTAATTTAGTTTGTGCCTCAACAAGAGCGGCCTCTTTTGCAGCAGCAGCAGATGCAGCCTTTGCAGCAGCTTTTGCTTCAGCCTTTGCTTTGAAGATATCATCATAACCTTCAACCAAAACACCCATTTGTTTTGCTGTTCCAGCAACTGTTGCCATTGCAGCATGGATATCATCGGTATTTAAGTCAGGAAGTTTGTATTCTGCAATTTCTTTAAGTTGTTCTTTTGTAATTGTTCCAACAATAGTTGTTTTAGAGTTTTTTGAGCCTGATTTTAATTTTGCTGCTTGCATAATTTTATATGAAGCAGGTGCTGTATAAAGTTTAAATTCAAAACTTTTATCTTTATATACTGTAATTTTTACAGGAACTGGTTCATCGCCTCTGTCTCTGGTTGCATCGTTAAATGCTCTGGTAAATTCAGGCATATTAACACCAACTCCAGCTAAGGCTGGACCAGGTTTCGCTTTACCAGCTAAAAATTGAAGTTTAGCAACACGGTGTATTTCTTTTTTTGCCATTTTTAAAATCCTTTCGATAATGGTGGTCTGTGATTTAATAATCTCCCACTTGTGGCAATTAATAAATTGCTTTTTAATTATATTAAAAAAATTTTTTTTCAAAACCTTTTTATAAATATTATTACTCTATACACAGAGATAAAAGTTATTCAAAATCTATCATTTCAAATTTATCAGGATGACTTTGAATTTCTTTTTGTAATTTATGTTTGAATGAATTTGGATTATTTTTACTTTCATATCCTAAGTAATCATAATCATATGAATTTAATAATCCAAATCCGTATCCATTATCACCAAGATTTTGCATAAACAATGCTACCATATTCATATCTTCATTGAAAACTAAACTACCTGATGCACCTGATGTTAAATCATACTTGTTATTAGGTAAATCATTTAAAATAAAACTTCTAAAATTTCCATATTTAGCAAACTCAGGTGCCTGTTGGTTGATTACAATATCATCAATTCGATTAATAATGTGTTCACGGTATCTTAGCCCACTATTTCCTGCATGTGAATCTTGAGGAAAAGAACTAAGATAAAATTTTACATAATTATCTGCACTTAGATATTTTGCTTGCTTACTTAGTTTTAAGTTAGGTAATTTTTTTCAGTTGTTCAAATAATTTAATACTTTTAAATCATTTGAATTTTTAGCTCTTTTTATCAGCTGTGCAATATCAATAATATTTATTGAAATGTCTGCTTCATTTAAATTACCTTGTCCATAAGGATCAGAAACCAACTTACCTTGTTTATTATATTGATTAGTTGCTTGTCAAAAGTTCAAAACAAAATCATTTCTTTCAACATCGATTGATATATCATTTGCTCAACTATTTACTTTATTATCATTAAAATCAGGGATTAATAATTTTTGTGGTATTCGAGGATTACCCCAATTATTATTAAGGATGTCACTAACATGTCTGTTAGTGATAAAGTAATACCTTTGATCATTTATATCAGTAGGTTTAACCTTAGCAATCATAGTAGAAGTTCCACCACCTAATACAAATACTCTTGCTTTAATCTTATCAAACATTGCATTTTGCTTATTAATTATCCGTTTACCACTATATACCATATCTTTTGGATTATATGCTAAACCATTTGATGCTAATTTTGCATATAAATCATCTGTATGATAATCTTCAGATAATGAAAAATTCATGTCATCATTTTGGTTTGATAAATAAGTAATTTCAGTTATTGTGGAAAATTTATCAAACATATCTTTATTTACATCATCAAAACTAAATGATTTTGTGTTTTGAGATTGCAAAACAACTTTTATCTTATCATTATCAAGGCTTGTAGCATATGAATAACCATTTATATTACCCTGAATCAACTTATCTTTAAGAAGTTCTTCTAAATCTATATCAATAACAATTGGTTGACTCTGAGTCTGTGTGTACATCCGATTTAGTATCTTGATAAATGTAAATCTAATTTTTCTTTTTGAAAAAGGTTTATTCAAAAAGTTTTTAATTTGTTTTTCAAAAACAAGATTATTGTTTTGGATTTCAAGTTCATTATTTTTTATATGCGAAAGCATAATTTGATGTTTTAAAACATTAATACTATCATTATTCTTCAAATGCACTTTTAAATCAGGAACATAAGAAAAAACTGATTTTCTAGGATTTTCATCCATATTTGGATAAAATCACTTAGGAAAATCACTATAGACTTGCCCTTGTGAAGTTATATATGTAAGAACTTTTTGCATCTCTGTTCTAAAGTAATTTGATACTATATTAATATTGTGTTCACTATTTTCTAATATAACAGAGTTAGGAAAAGAAGATTTATCAAAAATTTGTTTTGGGTTGTTTATATCACCTGGATATGTTAAATTAGAACTAGAATCAATTTTTTCTGTTGGAGAAAATTGATATTCTGTATTTGGTTTTTGACTTTCTTTTTTCTCAGATTCGATTGGTTTTTGTTCATTATCTGGTTTTTGTGAATCCTTGTCTTTATCAGGCTCTGTTATTTCTGATTTTCCTAGTTGCTCATTGTTATCAGGATTGATTGATTTTTTTGTTTCACCAGGTTTTTGTTCTGGACTTTGCTTTGGTTGCTGTGGTGTTTGTGGTTGGGTCTCGTCTGGTTTTGGTGCTTCTTTTTTTGCAGGTGGTTCAGTAGGTTTAGGTGTACATGGAGGTTTATCTTTACCTATAATTTCTATTGGGTTCGATGGTTGCTGCGAAATTATTCCTTTATTTGGATCATGCTCTTTTTGTGTGTTTTCAGGTTTATGGGTCACATTACTCTGACAAGAAACATAAAGCACCGATGACGATACTAAAATTATGCTTAATAAAGATTTAATTTTCATTAACGTTTTGTCCTTGAGTAATAATATGTATTAAGCAATGAATTAACTTTATCATCAACCCCTCATAATCTTGCGTGGATGATATTTTTATCACTTTCATCTACTTCATAGATTTTTACTGCTTTAACATCGTAGGTATTATCATCCGATACAAAATAATTTCTACGAATTAACTTGTAATCAAGTTGAGTAGATGGGGTATAATTAATTAAATTAAAATTGGTTACATTTGGATACTTTTCTGATAAAACTTCAAAAAACTTAGGTGCCATATCTTCATCGATAATCATATGCGAAAACCAATAACCCATTGTATTCAAAACTTCTTCTGTTTCTTCTTTAACTTGTGATTTTTTATAATTTTCATCTTCTTTTTGCTTTATATTGAAATAAAATTGCTCAAAAAACTCTTTGAATAACGGATTATCAAATTTTTTAACAGCTAAATCACGAAAATTTTGTAAGTCTGCATCATGAAGTTGATCGTGTTCTAATGTTTTCTTATAAATTTCAATTAATTCATTTTTGAAATTGTTAAAAATTGTTGTTGGATCGGGACTAAATTTATATTCTTTATTATTTTTTTCAAGTTCTTCTGCTGCCACTAAAAACACATCGCGCATTTCAGAAGTGAGATATTCATCATACATATCAATAATATTTTTGTTAGTATTAATGTTATTTAAATGTGCATAAAAAGCATGTGAAAGATTATGATACAAAGTCTTTTCAGTTGGTTTGGAAATAGTTTCTGAAACAACTAAACCATCTACTAATAAGATGTTTTCACGAAATTTTATTGCTTCTACTGTTCCATCATCAACAGTTACATTTTTCTCAACTAATTTACCATCTTTATATTTATTAAAGGTAAATCCATTATCAGCTGCATAATAAGTATCCAAAGCATCTCCGTTATACATAATAGCTGAATTTACATTACCGTTTTTTGTATTTAATAATGCTTGCACTATGGCTTGTCCATCTCCGTTAAATGACAATGTATTTGATGTATTAGTAATATTTTGTCCAGTAGATTTATTAACCATCTCTACAAAACTATTAACTATTCTTTCATAATTATCTAAATCTACCTTACCACTATGTGGTGTAAGTTTTGTTGCTTTTTTAGGAAAATAATAAGAAGAACCATACAAAAGTTCAGCACGCACTGCATCGGTTAACACCATATCTTGATACCCGTTTTTAAAAGCTGTATTTATTAAGTTAAATAATGAATTAGGTTTCAAATATTCGGAATATAAATGTGTATCTTCTTTTTGTGGGTCAACAAATTTAGATGTGTTTTTGGGATCTTTTGCTTGCTGAAGTAATTCATCACGATTTTTTTGAAAATCTTCATCAGTTAGTAATTTTCCGAAAGTTTGATTTGTCGGTTTACCACTTTGTTTATGCTTTGCATAAGCAAAAACTGCATCTTGGATATAATAAGGAACAAAATATTGTCATAAATGCTTTTGTGGTCTATCAATATCCTTTAATTCTTCATCATAACTAGCAAGGTGATTAAAAACTATCGGTGTATAAATTTCTTGTAATTTCTTTTTTAATTGGTTTTCGGTCTTTATCATCTGATTTGGGTCACTTATTTCAAGTAATTGGTTAAAATCTATTGGTTTAATTAATCCTTTCTTAATTAAACCAATTGCTTGAAAGTCGCTTCCGATTCCTGCAACGGCTTTATGGTTATTTAATGCAATAGTAAAGTCTTGAATTTCATTAAATTCCTTATAATCAAAGTCTTTATTAATAAGGTCTCGATTAACATCATCGATATATGATTTATAGTTAAAAAATGCTGGTTTAAATGGTGATTCTACCTTTGCAGCAACTACTGCTGCGACTGCAATTCCTGCTGCAACTGCTCCTGAACCGAGCAATCATCTTTTGGTGTATTTACTACTAAAAATGTTTCTATTTTTTTCCATCTCTTCCTTGAGTTATTTTTTGTAAAATTATTTTATTAAATTCTGAAAATTCAAAAGAAAAAAATAAAAAAAGCTCGGATATCCAAACTTCTTTTAGCATCATAAGCCGTGTTCTGTTCCTTAAAAAAGGTGCTGATAATTTATCTAACATAAAATATGTTTTGCTTGCTAATTCATTTATTAACTTACAATTCCCCTACCAAATTTGGGTTTCTAGTTCATGGAGTTTACCGCGTTTCACAATTCTCGTCTCTGTGGCACTAGTCGTCTAAGCTTAAACTTATTAGGTTTAACATGATCACTACTAACATCGCAGTTAGTACTAGCACGGACTTTCCTCTACTTTTTAAAGCAGCTATCAGCTAATGCAAATGATATTATATATCAATTATGTGTATTAAATAAATTATTTTGCTTTCATAAAGCAAAATGAATACTTATAAAATTTATATTTTATAATTATGTTTTTTATAAAAGATAGATATAATTTATAGGATTTTTCAAAATTATAGAAAAAGGGAGGTTTGTTTGGCTAACATTAAATCTAAGATCAAAAGCATTGTCAAGATGGAAAAAGCTCGTCAAAGAAATGCTGCAATGAAATCTAGAGTTAAAACCGCAATCCGTAAAGCTCGTGAAGCAGTTTTAGCAGCAGATGAAAAGGCAGCATTATTAGTTGCACAAGCTCACCAGGTAATTGCTAGAGCAGTTACCAAAGGTGTTTTCCATAAAAATAAAGGTGCTAGAAAACACTCACGTTTAGATCAATTCGTTAATAAGACAAAAGAATCTAAATAAACTTTGACAAGCTAAGGCTTGTTTTTTTAAACCTTTATTCACATTTTGATGAATAATTTGTAGTTTCAATTACTTTTAGAAAAATAATTTATAATATAAAAATAAAGGTGGTAGAAATGATTAAAAAAATACCGAAGATTAGGTTTAAAGAATTTAATGAAGAGTGGAATTATGAAGTTTTAGGGAATCTTGTTGATAAACAAAAAAGTGATTTGAAAGTTTCAGAAATAAAAACTGATGGAAATGTAGATATTTATGGTATTGATGGAAAAATAGGAAAAAGTTTTTTGAGAGAAACTTTTAATGAAGATATTGTAATCATATCAAAAGACGGTTCAGTTGGTAAATTACAAATATTACCTAAAAATTCTTGATTTACATCAACATTAGAAGGAATTTTCATAAAAGAAAAATCATTAATTAATAACAATTTTCTTTATCTAGTTTTAAATAATATTAAATTTGACGAATTTGTTGTTGGAACAAGTATCCCACATTTATATTTTAATGATTATAAGAATCTTAATATTTTCTTACCTTCTTTAAATGAACAAAAAAAGATATCAAAATTAGTTTTTTCGTTAGATTCATTTATAAAACTAATTCAGCAAAAACTCGATTTTTTTTATTGTGTAAAGCAAACTTTTTTATCAAAAATGTTCCCTGATCAAAATTCAAAATTTCCTAATATTCGTTTCTCTGAATTTACTCACGCTTGAGAACAGGATCTTTTGGGAGATATGATGTATAAATACTCAGAAAAGAATCAAAACAACTTTTTTAATAAAGATGATGTATTGTCTGTTTCCGGCGAATACGGTGTACTAAATCAAATAAAATTTTTAGGAAGAAGTTTTGCAGGAAACAACCTAAGAAATTATAAAGTTTTTGATGTCTGTGATATAGTTTACACAAAGTCGCCGTTAAACAAGAATCCTTACGGAATAATAAAAGTTAATTCTTTTAAGAAGGGTATTGTTTCAATTTTATATTCTATCTTTAAACCTTATAAAGATAAATTATATTCTAAATTTATTGAACATTTCTTTTTATCAGATTCAAGATTAAATAATTTTCTTTTTCCTATTATACAAAAAGGTGCTAAGAATACTTTAATAGCAAATGATGATGAGTTTTTGAAACAAAAATTGTATTTCCCTTCTCTCCCTGAACAACAAAAAATCTCCCAACTTTTCACTTCTTTAGACTCCATCCTTTCACTTCATCAGCGTAAGTTAACTATGCTCAAGAATCTTAAGAAAAAATTGTTAGAAAAAATGTTTGTTTAATTCACCAAACACAAAATAATTAAGTATTTAATTTATATCATAATATAGTGATATAATCATTTACTTAAATGTTAAATTGTTATAAAATATCCTATTAAGAGGTTAAAATGAAAAAGAAAAAATTTTATTTAAGTATTTTAAAAGGAACAGTTTTTGTTTTACCAATTACAACCATTGCAGCATCTGGTTGTGATTTATTAAATTCAGAAAAACAAGATAAGCAAGAACCTGGTGTTATTCCTATTAAGGGTAATCCCGAACCTTTACCTGTTAATCCATCTCCACTTCCTGCTCCATCTCCAATTGAAAATCCACCTCATCCTAATCAACCTGTCGAACCTATTGGAACTATTAAACCACCAAAGCAAAATGTTTCAACACCAACAGAACCAGTAGAACCCCAAAAACCTATCGATACAAAACCTGATGATGGCGAAAAACAACCCCCTATAAAATCAGGTGGTGAAAATAAACAAAGTCCTTCTGATAACCAACAAACACAGCCTGAAAACCACGATCCTGTTCCAAAACAAGAACAAAAGCAAAAACCAGAGCAACCTAAATCAAAAACTGATAATGAAACAAGTGGTGGGATGCAAAATCCAACACCTTTACAAAAAAAAGATTTTCTTTTTGGTAACATCCTTAAAATTCAACCTAATGAAGTTTATTGAGCAAACGGACTTAGTCAAGAACAAAAGGATGCTGCATTAAATGCTTATAATAAACCTTCGGTTTCTAATATTGAAGATATTAAAGAAAAAACAGATAATACAGGAAGAAAATATTTAGAATACCAAGATCCTTTTACTAATGTTTTATTTAGAGATTATGCATATCCAATCGAAGGTACAAAAGATTTTAGATACCTTCTCGGAAAGCACGGATTGATTGCTTTAGCACAAGAATTTAAACGTAAAGTTCCTTTTGGCCCAGAAGTATATGATTTGCAGGCTATAAATATTGATGATTTTAATGTAATCAATGCACAGGCAAACGGATTATACATTCCAAATATTAAAAATATTTTTATTAATGGTAGTAATTATGCTGAAAAGGGATTTAATGAATATGAAATAATTGGTGGTCTAATGCCAACTATTTTCCATGAATATATGCACCATTGATCAGATTCATATTCTGAGGCAACCTTACCTAGCACACCAACTGCTTTAATAGATCAAAGAATTAGAGAAAACACTAAGTTTGCTACTATTATTTACTATAATCCAGGTTTAAATATCGAAGAAAATGACAACAGTCACTCACATGGACTAAAACAATATTGAAATTCTTATTTTGCTAATAATTTCTATAAACTATTAAATTATGATGTTGATGAAATCGGATATATTTCTGATGAAGATGCTGCGATATTTAACAGATTTAATGACGGAACATTTATGGATAATCTAGATAATTTCCTATTTAGACGTCTTTCTCCTCGAGACATCTGAGAAATAGCAAATGATGAAAATGCACCAAGAAGATTACAAAGATTTCAAGGTGTTGATAATTTTTACTACTCACCATCCTTAGCTTTTAAACTTGATTATGGAAGATTAAAATATAATTATTCATTAACCGAGTTGGTTCCTCGAGAATACTCTAAATATGCTTTTGAATCATATTTTTCAATCAATGCACCAAATCAAGCCGCATATAATGACACACAACAAAAAGCAACAATTAACTGATTCGGTGTTCATTATTTTAAAAACGATGGAAACGGAAATATTTCAAAATACTTCAGTCCTTCTGCGATAGCTGAAGATTGATCAAAAGTATATATGAACAACTTTGATAGCAGTTATCGCCAAGGAACTTTCTTGAATGGATATCGAACTTTAGATGGACAAAATGACACTAGAGTAGTAAATGCGACTATGACACCTAACTCTGTATTTGATATACGACCATATATTTTTGAAAGAGATTATCCGGTAGGTTATGACATTTTAGGTCAACCAGTTTATGAAAAAAGACTCTACCATTTACCTGAAAGAAAAACAATCAACCGTTCTCAAAAGTTTTATGATTTATTTTTAGCGACTATGGGATACGGAAAATCAATTAATCAGATGTTTTATCAAAACCAATGGGGTTGAAATAATAAGCAAGTTTATGTCGATGAGACTAAAGCAAACCAAATCAAATTCTCAGGTTTTCTTCCAACTAAAAAATACACCGGTTTAGTTTTAAAAGATCCTAGCTCTACAAACTATACCAAAGCTTATTTCAACTATTATGATACATTTTCTTTCTTTGGACATAAAACTCTTGATACAGGTGCAACAGTAGTTAAAAACGGGTATATAACCGATGATCGCAAGGAACAAATTGCTAATCGTATTTATCCTGGACACAGTAATGATACATCGATGCCAGAATTAAACAGAGCATATTACAGTTATATTACTAAGGATTTTGTTAGTGTAAAACCTGATCAACAAGTATTTTTATGAGAAGACAAAAACAATGATGGACAAGTACAATCTGATGAACTTAATACTTCTGATATTAGTTTACCAAAAAACAGATGAGTTACATCTGGTCGTGCCTGAAATACTAGTCAACCAGCATTTAAAAAGTTTAAGTTGTCACAAAATGCAGATGGAAAGGTTTATATTAGATTAGCCTAATGCAGTGAGATTTCAACGAATTAAAGGTGGGTTCAATCGTTAATGTCCAAGCATATAAACACGATGGATTTTTATACCGTCAGTGATCTAATACCAAGGTGATTTTTCATAATAAAAGACATATTGTGCTTTCGTTAAAAGGAACTAAGGTTACTGAATCACAAAGTAATGGTAAAGGATGAAAATACAAAGATGATGCTATTTGATTTATACCTAAAAATTCATTATACAATACTATTGTTTTATTAAAGAAGGGATTGGGTAAATCTTTTTATACTAATTTAGCATCATATCCTATCTATGAAGAAGATACAATTAAATTTATTGATTATGATTTAGATCTAAAAAGTTATCCGAACAAAGATTTACAAATAGTTGATAAAGAAGAATTTAAAACCAATTCTGCTAAGTTTAAATATCCCAAAGAGCTAAAAGAAATGATTTATAAGGAAATAACTGAAGTTGTTAATTTATATAACAACGATAAATATTTCTTTAATGATGAAATAATTCTTTATTATCTTGAAATTATGTTAAAAGATAAATTAATCGATCAAAAAACTTATATGAGTTTTTATAAAATGTATCATAAAAATTATCAAGAAGAAACTCAGATGCTAAAACAACTTAGCAACTACAGTGTAAAAAAATTATACAAAAAGCAAGTATAACTTGCTTTTATTTTACTTTCAGCATCAACAATAACTCGGTATAAATAGAATTCATTTTGGTAACTGAAACTGCTTCATTTTTTATCAACATCCTTTTGTTTTTATACTGCAATAAATTTATATCTTCACTATTTAAAAGTTGTTTTGGTTTCTTTTTTTTAAATTTCTTTATGTAATTTTTATAAAACTAAATAAGTAAAAAATAAATATTTTACTCAAAAAAACTAATTACGCTCAATAATTTGTTTTGTATCTAAATTAATTATTGTGCTGGGTTTTCCGCTTCCTACTCCAAAATCATAAACATTTTTTATCATTGGAAATACTTTTTGAGCATCTTTTATATTTATCGGTTTGTATCCAGAAATATTGGCACTTGATACATACATTGGTCCATTTTTAATAAGAAAATTAATTAATTGATTATTATTTGGAATTCTGAAACCTTGGTTATTTACAATTATAGTAGTTGCTCCGGGTCACTTTTGTTTTGCTATATCATCTGCTTGTTTATTTCACTGTTTAAACTTTCTTACTTGTTCAATGTTACCAATTAAGATTATAACTTTTTTGTCTGTTTTTCTTTGCTTAAGTCTATATATTTGCTCTAAAATATCATCTTGAACGGGTCCACCGAGCCCAACTACTGTATCTGTTGAACATATAAACATTTCATCATAAACTGAATTCATATCACATTCCTTAAATATATTATACTACGAAAGAACAAGGATATCCTTGTTCTATTTATTTAAATATAAATTCTATATTTGGTTCACCTTTAGAATCAAAAGTAAGTTTTTGATTACCTAAATCAACTAAATATGATTTAGATAATAATTTTATTAAAGATGTTTTAGTTAATGAGCCAGATATTATTTTTATAACCTCTGTTGTAGGATCGTAATACTTTTTCATATCCTTAACTCATATTCAAGTATCGTTTAAATTATTCTGGATTAAATCCTCAAATTTTTTAAATCTTCTTTGCTGAGTTTTTGTTATTGTATGTGGTTTTTTAAATGTCTCAAGAATATTTTTGCTAAAAAAGTATTGTGATTTATAAGGTTTTAATTTTATAACTGATTCAGTTATTTCCTTGTGTAATTTTATTGATTCAGTCAATTTACTTATTTTACTTTCTTTTTGTTTTATATCTATTAATATTTTATTATTAGATATATCTATTTTATCAACACCATTATCAATAACTGAATATAATTTATCATTAAAAACATATCAATGTAAATTGCTATCATATGAGAAATCATATCAAGGTTCGGTTGATTTAGTGCTAGGTTTATAATCGGGTGAATAACTGACATCAGACTCATCTAATTCTCGAACAAACAAAAGATTAATTAATAATTTATTTGTACTTTTTATAGGCAGTATTTCCACTACCATGTTATTCTTATTGTTATAAAATATTTTATTCTTATCTGAAAATATATTTTTAATCTTATCATAGGTTCAATTGAAATTATATGAATCTTTTATTTTAATAAATGGTAATTTTTTATTTGAATCCTCTGTAATAACTTTATAAAATGCATTTTCCTTGTCTATAATTTCATCTAAATTAAGATTATCATCAGTGAATATAAAATTATTTATAGAGAATTCTTTTTTTAGTGAATCTATATATAAATCATTTTTCTTTTCAAACTCTGTTTCTTTTTCTTCTTCAACAGTTTCATGCTTACTACATGCAACAGATGTGGGTAAAATGCTAATTGCCAATAAACTAGATAAAATTTTTATTTTTTTATCTAACATACTATGTCTCTAGTTTACTTCTTGATTCATATATTGTATTTCTATCAGTTAAGATATAATACATATATTTAGTTTGTAAAAATATGTCTGTAAAATTTTTTCTTAGTTTTATTTGCAGTGTTGCTTCATAAGGCCAATCCTTATAATATTGATTAGAAAGCATTATTCGATTTGTTGCAGAACCATAATCATCAGAAAAGGATTTATAATTAGATTTCATTGTAGAAACATGATACTGTTTATATATTCATTCAGGAGTAGCATATATTTCACTTTTTATATGTACATCAAATATATTTACATATTTTTGAATGGTTTCTTTTGAAAGTTTTTCCCACTCACGATATCATTGTTGAAATAAATCTGAATAACTAGAATAAACAGCAAGAAAATTATCACTTCCAGAAATTAATGTTTTATAATTAATTTCTTTATCATTTGAGTAAAGATCTCGTATGCTCTGCTTATGAACATTATCTGCAAAAAATTTCATTCTCTCTCAATTAAAAAAACCTGCACCAATATTGTCTGGTAAGTCAAATATATGATCTCCATATTTTCTTAAATCAAAACTTGCCATTAAAATTGCTTTTAACTCCGGAACATCAAATTCTGAATCTGGTCTTTTTATTGTTTCAAGTAAAGCAGAAGCTGCTAGAATAACTGGAGTGGAATTACTTGTCCCACTTCATCTAGTTACATCTGGATCATCAAGGGTTGTATCTGTGTTATATCAATTATCATTTAATAAAAGCGATTGATCTGAAAACTCTGTTGGTCCTAAACCTAATGGTGAATCTTCAAAGTTCTTTATTTTTATTTGCGAATAATCTTTTATCTTATCTGTATAAAAATCATATGCTCCTATTATAAATGTATTTTTGCTTCTTTGAATTTGACTGGGTTTTTTTCAAAATTCATTATTTATATCCAATAGTTCATTAAATTTTATTAACAAATTTTTTATTTCACTGTCTATCTCATTTTCATTTATATAATCAGATAATGTTTCCTTAAATATTTTAACTTTTTCTATTATTCCAGTACCAAAATTACCAGCAGAAATAAAAAATTTCATATTATTATCAAAAGCATATTTGTCTAGCAAAGCACCCTCTTCTGAATAATCTTTATTTATAATCTTTTCTAATTGTCATATTATATCGTTAATTTTTGATGTATTCTTTTCTTTTATAAAATCTTCAAATTCTTCTTTATTCAAATAATTTAAAACATTATCAGAATAACTCATATTAATGTATTTAACACCGTTTTTTCGGAAGAATTCTAGGTTTTCAGTCAATATATCTAAATCACTTGCTGCATAATTTCTTTTAAAGCTTGTTGAATAAATTTCTGCATTCTTAAGTAAACCACCATCACCAGCAATTATTGATGCTATATTTGTTGCATGCTCGTTTTTTTCTCAATAATTCAAAAATGTAGATTTATTGTTTTCAAATTTAAATATTTTTTCGTCAGTCAATCTTGAATCATATACAACTCTATCGCTATTAACTAAATTTTGATCATTTGCATATTTGATAATGTTATAGTTATCTAAAGGTAGCTGCTCATCAATATTATTAGTTGTTTTACCGTTGAATTTCATCATTCTAAAATCAACTAAACCAGCATCTATAATACCGATTTTTATCTTTTTGTCTGTCCTCTCATATATTCCTAATTTATCCCATAAAGTCTTAAAAATTGTGTCATACTTCTTAATATTTCTTGGTTGATTATTAAATATAGCAGACATTGTCAATGGAATAAATGTAATACCAATTAAAGCAATTACTTGTTTTATTATTTTTCTGACTTTCATAATAACTCCTAATAAAATTATACTCTTTTATATGAAATTATTTCCAATTATTATATTCAATCAATTTCGACTTATAAATTTACTATAAAATATCTATAATTTTTTTCTTTTGTATATAATTTACATATGCCAGAATACCCAGAAGTCACAGTTGTACAAAAATCTTTAAACAAACACATTAAAAATCAAAAAATAACTAAGGTTGAAGTAAAAATTACCAAACTTATTAAAAACACTGATACACAAGGTTTTATTAACTTTTTAGTTAATAAAACGATTATCAATGTAGAAAACTTTGGTAAATTTTTGGTATTTAATTTTAATGATAAAAGTCGACTAATTTCGCATCTGAGAATGTCTGGTAAATATTTTATTAGAGAATTAAACGACCCACTTTTATATGCTTATAAACATGATTGTATATACTTTCGGTTAGAAAATAAAGTCTTAGTTTATAATGATTCTCGGATGTTTGGGTCCTTTGAGATAATTGAAAATACAGACAAAAGAAGTTTATATCAAATTAAAAATCTTGGATTACTTCCTGCTGATACAGATGTGGATAGACTATTCGAAAAGTTAAAGCACAAAAGCATTAGTATAAAAAAGGTTCTACTTGATCAATCACTTGTTCTAGGAATTGGTAATATCTATGCTGATGAATCCTTACATCGTTCTAAAATATACCCTATGACCCCTGCTAATAAAATATGTAAACAAGAACTTAAAACTTTGCTGATGAATGCTCAAATGATAATGGATGATTCGATTGTAAAAGGTGGAAGTAGTGTTCATACATATTCTTCTGTTAATGGGATAACTGGTAAGTTTCAAAATGATTTGTATGTTTACGGAAGAGAAAAGAAGCAATGCTTACAATGTAAGAAAACAGATATAATAAAAGTAAAATTAGATTTTAAAGAAAACGGTAGAGGAACATCATATTGTCCTACTTGCCAAAAGGAGAAAAGTGTCTAAAAAATTAACTTTAGTTATTGATATGCTTAATGGTTTTACAAAATTCGGTCCTTTATCTAGTCCAAGAATTAATTCGATTATTCCTAATATTGCTAATGTTTTGAAACATTCTGAAAATATTTTGTTTGTCTGTGATGCTCATTCTGAAAATGATTTAGAAATGCAGCAATACCCGATCCATTGTTTAAAAGGTTCTGATGAGGCAAAAGTTGTTGACGAACTCCAACCATATTTAGATTCTAAAAATGCTAATATTGTTTATAAAACTACTACAAACGGATTTTACGATGTTGATCCAAAGTTTTGGGATCTTTATGATGAATTTGAATTCGTAGGTTGCTGCACCGATATTTGTGTATTACAATTTGTTCTTAGTTTAAAAACTTGATTCAATAAAATTGGTAGTGACAAAAAGATTTCAGTTATCTCAAGTGCTGTTGAAACATTTGATACCCCAGAGCATAACGGGGACATTATGCACAATAATGCTTTGAAACTCATGGAAAATGCAGGGATTAAAATTGAAAAATAATACATTAGATTTGCACGGTGCATACACACAAGATGCAAAACCTAAAATCCAAGAAATGATAATGGATTTAGAAGATTTAAGAGTATCAGAAGTTGAAATAATCACCGGTAAAGGTAGTGGTGCTTTGCAAACTACTTTAGAAGATTTTATTCGAAACTATAACAAAACACATAAAATAAAGTTGGTTTATAAAACTATAAATCAAGGTGGTTCATATCTTATTTATTTAGAACAGCAAGATAGATTTTCATATGATGAATATCATTATTATAATGCAATTAAAAAAAGAATTTCAGATGACTTTGATAAAATGGTTTCTGAATTTAAGAAATAATCCGTTTATACTATAAACAAGGAATAAACGGATTTTAATATCAATTATTTCGTTGCAATAAAATTTTCTCATTTAACTCTTGTTTCTTTGTTTGAATTTCTTCTTTTCTTTTATTAACAATAAAAATCATTTGTTCTAAAAATAAGTCGCGCATTACTCTATCATTTCATATTTTCTTAGATAACCTAAGTGAAGGTAAAATTTCAATCGGAATTTCTTGCGAACCTTTAATTTTATGAATATCATCGTGTTTTATTAATAAGGGCGGATTTTTTTTATTAGTTAAACTTTTTAGATATTCGATATATTTATCATAGGTTAATATTTGTGCATTTAATGACTGAATTTCACGACGTATATCAAAAATTTTACCTATTAATTTATGTGCTGTAAACTTATTTTTATATAAAAATGCTAATTTCTTGCTGTCATCAAGATTATATATTCTGAGATCATTATGCATCTGGTTTTTAACTTTTGCATCTATATGATATATATTTCTTCCATCTAATAACATTGCTAAACCATATCAACAGGCAATTCTACCATCTTCGGTATTTTGTTTTATCATAGATAAAACAGGGTGTTTTATAGTTTTTGCAATGTTTTTAATGTTTTCAAAATACTTAGAAGTAGAAAATATTGAATCTGGGACTACATTATCAAGCTTAACCTGAATAGTTGAAAACTTTTTAACAGATATTTTAAAAAGTTTCTCCATAATTCAATTTTCTGGTCCAGCTCCTCAACCATAAAATACACAATTTGATGCAACAGGGATAAATTCTTTATCACCAATCAATGTTTGTATATCTTTTGTTATTTTCTCTCTAAGTTGAATTAGTGCTTTTTCATATGTGATATTTTTAAAACGGATGATTCCAAATCTGTTTTTGTAACTACCACCCTTAAAAGTTCCGATAGAATAACAATAAGGTAAATCTTTATGGTAATTTACACTATCTTTAAGTTTGCTCTTGTGAATATTTAAATAATTAACTGTAACTGCTTCAAAATCAATAAAAAAGATTTGTTTTTCCATATTATTCCTTTATTTTTAAAATTTCTATTTTTGATTTTATAAGCTCTTCTTCTAGTTCTGCAATTCTATTCAACTCATTTTCTAAAGACTGTGCTTGTGCTAAGATCGGTTTAGTTACTGGATCTTTTGGAGCGAAAAGTTCACAGGTTTCATTAGCTGCAATAACTGAAATATCATGTGTGTTTATTTCTTTTGCTATATTTATAATTTCATTTTTATCATAGGTTAAAAGTGGCCTTAAAACAGGTAAATTTGTAACACTTCCAATTGTATACATTGATTCTAGAGTTTGTGAAGCTACCTGTCCCAAGTTTTCACCATTAGAAATACCTAAATACCCATATTTTTGTGCTAACTTATCTGCAATACGGTAAAAACTGCGTCGCATTAGATTGATTTTGTATGCAGGTTTTGACACAAATGAAATATAGTTCATCAGATGTGAATAATCTGCCTGAATCAAATGTGAACTTATTTGATATTTATTTAAAACTTTAACAAGTGATATTATTTTATTAACAGTTTTTTTATCAGTTTGTGGTGGAGTTAAAAAAGTAAGAAAATCAACTTTAACTCCTCGCTTCATCATCAAATATGCAGCAACAGGAGAATCAAATCCACCAGAAATTAAGTGCAAGACTTTACCAGATATCCCTACTGGTAATCCTCCTAATCCTTTAATATATTCAGAAAAGACATATGTATATTTATTGCGAACTTCTAGATAAATTATTTGATTCGGATGATGCACATCTACTTTGGTTTTTGTTTTACTTAAAATAAATCCACCTAATAAGTTATTTAATTGTGCTGAATTATATTCAAATTTCTTATTATTCCTTCTTGCTTCAATTTTAAAGGTTTTAGAATCAGGTTTTAATAACTTTAATGATGCTTCTTTAAATGCTTCTAACGAATTTTCTACTACCAAAACAGGAGAATACGAACTAATACCAAATACATAATTTAGTTTCTTTATATTTTCCTCACTATAAGGTAGATACATTCGATCAAATTCTACATCAGGTTTTATACCAACTATATGTGTTATGTTATTTGAAAGTTGATTGATAAATAACTTGCGATTACCTTTCTTTAAAACTAACTCTCCGTACCGAATTAAAATTTTATTATACATATATCTCCTAACTTGTTTTTATGTAGTTTTTTAGTTTAAAATAAGAAATTTTATACTCATTGTTTTCTATATTAATTTTAAGGTTAAATAATTGGTTTTTTGATTCATTTTTTTTATTTTCAAATCTTGGATTTTCCATAATATATATCGATAAAGCATCATACATTTTTTTATATTCTAAATTTTCTGAAAGAACTTTTATTAAATTTATTATAGAACTAATTCAGTTGTTTCATCTTTGCTTTTCATCGGTATAAATAAGTTTAAATTTATTTTTGTTAAAATGTTCAAACTCTTGCCTTATATGTTCCTTCTTGATTTCAATACTTTTTGTTTTGGGTAAATTTTCGTTAGATATTAAAGAGTAATAAATATTCTGAATTCGTATAATTTCTTTATTATATCCATATATTTTTGCTTCTCTTTGATTTTGTTTTTGTCTGTAAATATTTATCTGTATTTGTTCAAATTTTTTTAAAACTTCTGATGTTTTCTCTAATAAGTCATCTGCACTCTTGCTATCTTTATAAAGGTTTTCAACAGATGTTTTTAAATTTGAAAAATCATCTTTATTACTTTTACCACTTAAATTAAGCGACAAAAGTTTTTGATTAATATTTTCTAAAAGGTTTTGAATTTTTTCTTTATTATCAAGTAAATATGACTTAATCCAATTTCTCTTATTTGTCTCTATTTCATGAATAAACATTACTTTATAAATCTTTTTTACTTTATCGATTGTTACTAATGTATCTTGTTTTTTTCACTCTTCTGTTTGTTTTTTTCAACTTTTACTTAATTTAGTATAAAAATCAACATCTTGTTTTTGGTTTATTTTGCTATTAATAAGAGATGATAAATGTGCATATAAAGCAAAATCTAATTTTTCAGAAGCATAAAAAAACTCTATAAGTTTGTTTCCATATTGTCTTAAATTATCAAAAACACTTCTTAATTCTTCAAAATTACCAAATCTTTTTTGTTTATCAGCTTTAGTCACAGTTGTTCTTATATCTTCTATTTTCTTTTGAATATACGGATGAAACTGGATTCCATTATATTTTGTGTTGTTTAATGAAATAATTAAATCATCAGTTACATCTAAAAAAACTGCTACATTTTGCTCAATATCATTTCATTTAGTCGTAAATGGCTGCGATTTTTTATCAAATAACATTTGTTTTTTTAGATATAACTTATATTTTTTTCTTAATTTAAGAAAAAAACCATATGTTTTAATAAGCTTTCGATGTTCATTTTGAATATTATATAGACTTTGTTGTTCTTTAAATTCCGAACTTATTGTTTTCAATGTTTTTTGAATTTCGGTTAAATCAGAATAAATACTTATATATTCATAAACATTATTTTGTAAAGTGTTTACTTTTTTTAAATTATTAATATTGTCATTTTGATATGATGATATTTTATAATCCATATTTTGGGCGTTTTTATGTATCAAAATAAAAAAAACAGACCTTAAAAAAAGGACAAATAAAAATGTTATTAAAGTAATTAAAATTGATATTACAATTCAAAAAACTATATGCATTTTACTCCTATATATATTATAAAGAAATAATTATATTTGGAGTATTATTTTAAAATTAAGTTAACGGTTGCCGGTATCCCTACTTCGTATGCTACTTTTTCAAATTGATTAATATTATATTGGTTTGGTTTTCCAGGATATAATAATTTTTGATAAACTGCATCGGTAGATTTTTGAATTCTTTTGGTAACAAGATATAAAAATTCAGGTGACACAACAACTTTATTATTTTTATAAATTAGTTTGATAATAAAATGTCCAAAGAATAAATTAATTTCTTTGATACCATCCTTTACATTTGTAATTGCTCTAGAAAAATTGTTATAACCAATACCAAAAATTCTAGGAAATCTTGTATGTGTATGTGGTGCTAAATTCGCTTCATTTAACTTAGATAAACCTATATTATGTAAATAATATGCAGAGTGTCCATATTCGCTTGTTTGTGGTAACAAATATCATTTTAAGAACTTAAAACTAAATTTATCTAAATTACTTAAAAAACTCATTCAGTTGTTTGATAATAATTCACTTAATTTTGATTCATTATTTTGCACTTGTAAAAATTGATTTTTAAATTCGTTTCAGTTTAATTGTTCATCTTGTTTAGGATTTTTGATATTAAAATATTCTGCAACCTTTAAAATATTTGCATTTTCTTTGTTTATATTTAAGTCTTCTTGATTGCTATTTTGATTGCAACTTATTGCTGTTATCGGAATAATTTGTAAAGTAAGTGCTGTAAAAATTTTTTTCATCGATCTCCTATATTACTATTTAGTAATATTATATTACAAATTATTTTTTGGTAAAATATTACAATCAAATACTTGAAATATTACTATAAAAAGTAGTAGAATAAAGATATAAAGGAGTTTTTATGAAAAAGAAAATGAAATTTTTTTCTTCTATCTTACTTGCTTCATCTTTTTCAATCGCAGTTGCTTGTTCTAATCAAACTACAACTGAAAACGCTAAAGTATTAGATATAAGTTATTCAAATTTATCTTCTGATTCAGTTAAAATTAATATTAAGTTTAATCATTTATCAAAAAATCTTGATTTAACTAAATTTAAATTAACTTTGAATGATATAACAAATGTTTCTTTTAAAAACAATGTAACTTTAAATACCATTAGTGTGCAATTAAATCATTTGAAAAGTAATTTTTCTTATCAAATTACCGATATATCTATAAATAATATATCTTATATTAATGGTATAAATAAGTCACAATTAAGTTTTAAAACACTTAATACAAACAATAATGATCAAACTCCATCTGATAAAAATCCAAGTGATGGTAAACCTAAAGAATCAAAAACTGATGCTAACATCGTCAATATAAGTCATCTGAATATTACAAAAAATTCTGTAGATATTGCTGTTAAATTATCAAATGTTCCTAATATTGAAGTTAATAAGTTAGATGTATCCATAAATCCATCTGATGGAGCATCGTTTAGCAAACAAATAGATAGCAGCGATCCAAATTCGGTTATCGTGCATATCAGTGGATTGAATCAAAACACCCAATATACCATTTCAGATATAAAATATGATAATGTCTCAATAAAATCAACTTATAATAATAGTAATGATTTTACTTTCAAAACCCTTGAACCAGAGCAACATAACTCTAACCAAAATCCACAAAAAGAAAATGAACCCACAATATCTATTAATAACATTTCGACACAAAATATAACTTCGACATCTGCAACCTTAAAAATTAAATTAAATAATATTTCAGATTTTAATATAAATAAATTATCTATTTCGTTAAATCCTTCTGATAATTTTACAATCTCTAAGCAACTTGATACTAATAATCTAGATACTGCTATTGTTAGTTTAAGTGGTTTAAGTTCAGATACAAATTACAAAATCACAGAAATTCAATATGACAATACATCACTTAAAGTTGCTGATGGTTCATTAAACCTTAGTTTTAAAACTTTAGTTGATTCAAGTAAAACAAATAACAGCGGACAAAATAACAAGGATAATAATGAAAATAAACCTGTAAATAAACCAAGTGAACCAGACAATTCACAAAGTTCACAAAATCCTGGTTATACCCTTTCTGCTGGACAAGAAGAAGCAGAAGCATCAAAAGATACAACTCCACAAATTCAAGCGCAAATTAGCGATTATGGAAATGCATTTGATTTACAAAATGCAGATGCTATCCAAAGTAGTGAGTTAAATATTCATAATTCTACTAACTTTTCTGAATTAGAACAAAGCAGTTTAAATAGCAAAGATAACTGAAGTACATATTTTAACTATCTAGCTTCACCAACTGCTAAAAGTACAACTAATGATGCCGAATCAACATTACATATTGATTTGGCAAAAACAACCGATATTTCAAGTATTTCCGAAAATAATTCAACCATTACAATAACTTTTAATGATGCAAGCATCACTACTGCAAAAGTTTTAGTTAAAAGTTTTGACCAACACAATAAATGGAGTAAATATATTGATTTAACCAAAAATTCAGGTAATTGAACTTTTCAAAGTAATTTATTAAGCAATTATCAAAATCAATATGTTATTACCGAAGCAACCTTTAATAATTCTTATAAAGTTCCTTTTAGTTTACAAAAAAAATATAAATTTAGTTTACCAGAAAGTGCTTTAAATTCACTCGATTTAACTAGTTTGACTGTTTATAAAAACGAAAGTAGCAAAGAAATTTTTGGTAGTGCTGCATTTAATTGAACATCAGATCAAGTAAAGATTCTTTCAGAGAAAGTTTTTGTACTTACTTTTGATGTTGAAAAACAAGTATATAACGAAAAGAAATCAACAAATAGTTCAAGTACACTTGATATTTTTGGTGGTGGTCAAAGTGAAATTTTAAATGCAGACGAAAATTTTGATGCTGGTAACTCTATACCAGCAACTAAGAAAATTTATATCCCTTTTAATCAATTGCATAAATTCTCTTTATCTGGTTTTCAAGAGCAAATTAAATATAAACTTAAATATCTCGATGTTGTTAATTCAGGTAGTAATGTAAACTTTTTAAAAAGAAAAGATTTAGCATCTAAAAACATTGCTTTTTCATACAACTTCAACTGAAATCAAAGTATTGACTTTAAAAACCAATTATCAGGTGGAAGCGATACAAGTACAGGAACATTAAAAAATACTGGAATTATTAGTAAATCTGATTTAGTTGCTGAAAACAAGAAAGCTAACAAAAACACCAAAATAAGTTTTACTCCACAAAACTTCAACACTTTGCTAGACTATAATAATAACTTCTATAATTTTATCCATAGATATCCAAATACTAAGGAAAGTAAGAGGGAAACAAAATTTGTTTTATATAAAAATAATCAACAACAAAATATTCATTGATTTAAAACACGTAATTATCTTGAAAACTCATTGTTCAAAATCAATGAAGATAAGACATCTGCATCATTTACCCAAGATCTTAGTGAAATCAATACAAACGGAGTACCTGATGAAGATGTTATCATCTGATTGGTTTTTGAATTAGATATGAATACTGCTGCATATCGTGATATTAATGAAGTTTCAGATATTCGTTCTAAGGTTATTGTTCCTGTTTCCTTAAAAAATATTAAAGAACATAAACATGTATCAAATGTTGATTTTATGTTTGATTATGTTTCAGGCAAAAAGTCCTTACAGCAAGCATTATTTGTTAAAATTAAAAACAACGTAACATTTGCTTTACACTTTGAAAACAACATACTCAAACTTGTTTTAAAAACTAAAAACGGAACCAAATTTAATAACATCTTATCAATGCATAATCATTCAAACAGTCGCTCAGCATTTATAAACCGTGTCGATGTTTTTGTTAATTGAATTCAAAGCATAACTGATAGCACACCTAAAATAACATTTAAACAAAAACATCAAATTGATAAAAACTCTATTTTAACATCATCAGAAGGTTACATCGATAAATATGATGTTAAGGTGCTTGCTGATTCAACAGATCATGGAGAACCAACTACAAACTTCTTACAAGATTCACCGAAAGAAAACGAACGAAGCAAAAGATTATATCAAGAAGATAATGTAGCACCTATCCAAGAAGCTAGAAGTAGAGTTTTTAGCATCAACCATCAAGCTGATGGAACCTGAAACATCATTGGTAAAGTAAGTGATAAAAAAGATGATTATAGATTCTATGCATTTGTTAATTATCATGTATGACATACAAATACATCTGATATAAATAAGGATTTATATAAAGTTTCTACCGATGCTTCTGGTGCAAAAATCATTACCGTGCATGATGCAAAACTTATTGCACCAACATTAATGAAACGTCCTGCTAATCCTAACTCAGTTGATAGATATCAACCTGTATACACACATATAAATTCAACCAATAATGAAGATTTTTATCACGATACAAAACTTACAGGTGATATTAATCCAACTGGTAATATTTATAGTTTTAAAATTCCTGAAAATGAAGCAGGTATTACATATAAAATCTTTTTAGATCTTTCTGCTAATGTTGCAAATGATTATGATGAATTTAAAAACACCGATGGTGAAGTAGTTAATCGCAAAGATCCAAATACTAGTGATCACAACAAAAATAACAAAGCAAATGTTGATACAATTATTGCAATAGTTGATTTTACCCCTATTTTCAAACATTTTAATTATCAAAACTTAGACACTTACACACATGATAATAAAAAGTTAACTACACAGGAAAAA
Source organism: Mycoplasma sp. 4013 (assembly GCF_054353875.1). Classification (NCBI taxonomy): domain Bacteria; kingdom Bacillati; phylum Mycoplasmatota; class Mollicutes; order Mycoplasmatales; family Mycoplasmataceae; genus Mycoplasma; species Mycoplasma sp. 4013. The sequence goes on from NZ_JBTHHK010000001.1 coordinate 32,010, forward strand.
GCTGCTATCAAGCATTTTCTAGATTTTCAAAACCTTAAACCAATCGATTTTTCAACATTATCATTATATGTTTCTTCGTTCGATAACTTAAACTTTTATATGGCTACCCTTCCAAAAAACCGAGCAAATGGTAATGCAGATTCTGCACCTGGTTTAAGATACCGCGAATATCTTATTGGAAATAATCCAATAAAAACAAGTTATTCTGTTTCAAATTATAACACACAGCGTCCTGCGATATGAGGACAAGTTAAAGATTACGATTGATTTAATGGTTCATCTGGTAGTGGTATATATGATTCAAAAGGTAAAATTGTTGGTTTGGATGCTAAGGGTGGTAGATGATCATCAAGTAATTTCTCTATTTTCGATACCCAAGAATACCAATACTGAGGTGCAAGTGGAGATTATATGAATCCACAATCATTTAAAGAAATTGTTTCAAAAATGGCATATTTATATCCACAAAGTTTTAGTAATCTTTATCCAGATAAAAAGTAAAACAAAAAGTTGTAGGTTAAACTGCGACTTTTTGTTTTACTTTCCGATTTTTTTCTTACAAATCCTGCTTTATCGTAGTGAAAAAATAAACTAATATATTGTTAAAAATATTATATAATTGTTTAATACTTTGTATTAAACTATTATATTATTTTAGTTTATATAATAAGGTAGGAGAAATATGTGAAACTTGTTTAAAGAAGTTTTTCGATCGCTATTTAAAAACAAAGCCATTGTTATTGGTTTAAGTATTCTTATATTTTTAACATCTGGTATTTTTACTGTATTATATGATACATCAAAAGCGATGCGAACTCAATTTAATAACTATAAAAAAATCTCTGTTGCACACGATTTAACTGTTGATTATAACCTTCCTGCTTCTGGACAAGCATTTAATGATGGATATTATATCAATGGTGAAACCAAATTTACTGGTGGTGCAGGTTATGACAAAGGAATTCGTTATGTCTCAGACGATGCATTTTCAAATAAGAAAATCATCGATTTTAACGAAATAACTGATCGTTATATAAATATTTCAAACTTCTTTAATGACAAAAGTGATAAGCATAAATATATTCTCAAAAATGATTTCTCTACTCTTTACAATACATATTCAGCATCAGATGATTCAGAATTTTTGGATTTAGATTATACAAAACCACAAAAGAAGATGCATTTTAAAAAGAATTATTTGATTAATCTTTACCAAAAAAATGATGATGGTAGTTTTTCTCAAAGTGTTGTTACAAAAGAACTACATATTTTTGATAAATTTCACCTTGATAAACAATACAAGTTTTCTGATATTGCATTTATTAACTCTGAAAATCAAAATAATATATATTTTTCACAATTATCTGCTTTATATATTAATGCTGATACACATGAGGCCACCTTTGATTTTGTTAAAGGAAAACAATGAGAATTAACTGATGCAGTTGTTAAGGTTGAAAATAATGAGTTAGCAAAATTGCTTGGTTTGGTATCTTTAGTTAATAATCCATATGTATATATTATTGACGGTTCAAATAAACCTACACTATATACACATAATAAAGATGATGATATTACAAAATATATAAGTAAAGAAATAAAGGCTAACCTTAATTACTCAGATTTATTTTCTTCTCCTTCTTTTGCTGTATCAAAAAAAGAAAAATTTGAATTTACCAAAAATGCTGATTATCTTATTCCGAATAAATGAGCCAAAATCCGACGTACTGAATCATTTTTCTTACGTAAAGAATATGAAATTACATACGATAAAGAAAATCAATCAAAGTGAACTGGATCATATCGAACCTTTTTAGAAAATCAAATCCAACAAAATAATGGAGAAGTTCCAAGTTACTTAAAACACTTTAGTTTTTGAGAAAAGGAAATTCTTATTTATAACATCCCTTTTGTTGATTCACAAAATGATGTTAAACTAGGACAAAAGGGTTTAATTAGAAGTAACAATCCTGCTGTTTCCTTAGACGAAATAAACCATAGTAAACTTTCATTAGCTCCTGATGAATATCAACCTACACCTTTTAAAAAAATTCTTTTTATTCTTGACAAACCAAAAACCATTGCTCAAATTGAAAACCGAATTATTGGTGAAACTAATTTTAATGAATTAATTAACAAAAATATTTTAGGGGATCGTTTCAATATTATAAAAAACGGGGCTTTAGATATTGTTAAGCACGAAATATATAATCAAATACAAAAATATGTTCCTGCTTCTGATATCGGGATTCGTCAAAGCATAACAGTTGATTCTTTTGATGAAAAAGATAGTGGAAAAAATGTTTTTCATTTTGTTAATTTAGGTGATAGGAATCAAGAAATTAATGGTATTGCTAATAACATTGACAAATTAGTTAATGAGCAAAGTAGACCAACACAGATTTTAAATATTAAAGGTGATAATTCAAATAATGAAATTTCTTCTTTTTTTAAAACAAAAGAAGTAAACCCTTTTATTGCTTTTAAAATTATTGATCAACTCAGATTTAATGTCGAACCCATTGACAAATATATTCATATAGATCGCGAATATGCTCCATTAGAAATCGTTAACTCGCTAAATGGTGATATTCATAATATTGAAAATCAAAAAATTTACCATCTAACACGTTATCAAGGTCGCGATGATTTAAGAGATGATCAATATAACCAATTTATTAATTTAGGTTTTGTATGATTGAATCAAAATGATTTTTATTTAACTAAACCTGTTTATAATTCCAATAAAAAGATTTTAAATTGAATCAATGTAGAAATACCTGGTTTTGTTAATGGTAAGGTCCCAATTGATAAAATATTAAATTATCTAACTACAAACAATCTTACCGTTCAGGTTAAATTGAATACTTCTTCATATGTAGAAAAATCTGATCAATTTTCTAATACTGTTTATATCCCTTTTGGATACAGGGCTCCGCAAACAGATGTCTTAAACCAAGCATTTGCTGAAAAATCACTGAAACTTGGTGTTGAACGTATTGAACAAGCTTTATTAAACACTGACTTAGTTACTCAAGGTTTTATTCAAAAAGAAACTATATATTCTATTGTTCAAGCAGCAACATATACATTTGATAAAAACGATTTTGCTTCTATCTTCTCTAGTGGATTAATTAACCTTAATATTTTGCCAAAACTTGTTTTAGACGGATTGTATTATATGTCACACGATCCAAATGGTGATTTTGCTAAAAAGTTATTCGTTGATATCTTTGAAAAAATTTATTCTTTAATCGAAAAAGCAGAACAAAACCACCAAACACCAAAAGAATTTATTAAAACAGAAATTAAAAAACTTTTTAATTTTATTTATTTAATTACAGGTAAAGATATAAAAAACACTTTTGATTTAGATGTATTTATCGATTTTTCAAATGATATAAAAGCTACTATTAAAGCATTTATCAATATAATTAAGACTATTGATTTTAAAAAGTTTACCGATATTATTCAAAATTTCTTTGAAACTTCATATAACAAAACTATCAAAAATCCTGCATTCCCTGATACACACAGCAAAGATGGTAAACACAAACTAAGTATTTTTGATATTATTATTGCACTTTTAAAATCAATTGATTCAAATCAATTTAAAACTGCTTTAATTTCTCTTCTCGATACAATCAACCCGCAACTTATTCTTAATATCGGAGAAAAAAATAATATTTTCACTTCGATATTAGGACAAAGTACAAACCTCGTTAAAAAACTCACTGATATTATTTTTCTTTCTGATGACGGAAAATCCAAAGACTATACAAGATTTTTAAACGGGATTAAATTCTTTATTCGTGCATTTGATACAGATGTGTTTATCAAAACATTAGAAGAAAACCTAAAAATTTCTCATTTTGAAACAGAGCGATCAGAATTAGATATTCAAAAGAATGTTATTAAACTAAAAGAATATCAAGCACTTTCATATTTAACTAATAGTGATTTAACTTATGCCACATTAAAAGCATGATTTAATGTTCCAGGTTCCGATCGTGTCATCAAGACTGCACTAGCTAAGATGTTAAATCTTTCATTTAAAGGACAGAGTGTTGAAATAGGTGATAATCAATATGTTACTATCCCTGCAAAAGATGATGATAAATTAGATTTTTTTGATTTATTAGATTTATTACAAGGTAGTGTTAGCTCACCTGCCAATTCACAAGCTACAGAAAATACATCAACTCAACCAGCTGCAAGCACACCAAACTTAAGCACCTTAATTGAAAACATCTCACAATTAAACAGTATCGATTGACAAAAAATACCAAGTAATATTTTATCTCTTGCATATAAATATCTTGGATTAGCTAATAAAAATCAAGTTTGAAATAAGGAGAAAATTAATAACATTGTTCAAATTTGACATTACTTCTTTGATACTTTCGGGGAACAAGCAAGCAAAAATTCTGATTCATTACATTCTTTTTTCAAACTTGCTAATGCATATATTAATCAAGAACCTAATTTAGATTCAAATGTTTTTCTAACTATTTCATATAGTGTTATTTCAAAACTTTTAACTTTGAATTATAAAGATTATAACTACCTTATTGATATTCTTCCACTTTTAAAAGTATGATGAGAATTATTTAATCCAAAAATCAATGGTAGTTTACAGCAAAAACAAAAATTTGCTAATGACTTGCTAGCACTAGCAAATCAAAAAGACACTATTGATTCTTTTAATAGTTTTGAACTTTTTCTGCCTTCAACTCAAAATATAGTTGGTTCTGAACATACAAAATTTGGTATTACTCGTTCGCTTGCAAATCCAAAACAAATGCAAAGACTTTTCTTTGCAAAAGATAAAAATGGTAAATATTCTAACAAAGATTTACAAAATATTGTTAACCAAAATCCTGAATTTGAAAACTTCTTAAGTACATATGCATATGAAATCACAAAACTTTTTTCATATATTGCTTCAGAAGAACAATATGCACCATTTGATAAAGAAATCACGGAATATGATGGAATCAAATTAAAATATAATACATTATTTTCTACTATGCAGGACGTTTTTGTTAATAAAGTTATTACCGATGATATTATTAAACATTATTATTTAATTAACAACTTTTTTAACCAATATTCATCAAATCTACAATTTCTTGATCAAATCGGAATACCACCACTTATTACCAATAAAATATTAATCCGAAAACATCCACAAGCACTTATTTGATTACTAACTGATAAAAACAACATCGGAAAACCATCTGAAAATGATTCAAATGTTGGATACTTTTTAATTAATAAGATTATCGACTTTGAACAACTTCTTAGTTCAGGTAAAGAAAATACCTATGAATTTATCAATTCTTTATTAGGTATTCCATTAGTGGTAAAAAATAAAAATGAAGAAAGTGGTAATGTAAATGATTCACAATCAGAAGTTATTGGTGGTAGCATCCCTTCTATTGAAAATGACTTTGTATGGGAAATTTCTATTGATAATGATTTCTTTGTGAACATCCTTAATGCAGTAACTGAAAATCCAAGCGAATACAAGTTTTTTGATATTAACCTTGGTGATGTTTTCTTTAAGCTACTTAACTCACTAACTGGGTTTAATAAAATTGACAACATTCTTGTATTTAACCAATCTGCTTCATATTTAGCAAAAGTAAATTATGCATATATGTTGCATAATCATAAAGAAATTTATGATGGTGAATTACCAGTTAATCCGATTGAGATGCTACAATTAATCGACAGTTTACCTGAAAAATATAAAATTAATGTAAATGGTTCGAAATACTTAATTATAGGTGATGACATCTCTTTTGATTACTTTTATCCTGTCTTAGATGAAAACAACTTACAAGTAGATACTAAATCTCAAGCTATTGTTTATGTAAATAACAAAGGATTCGATCGCATTCATCAAGCTTATCGTGGTAGTTTAGTTAAAGAATATTTAACAGTTAAAAACACTTCTAAATATACCAATGAACAACTTAAAAACATTATTGAAAAATATGTACAAAGTAAAATTGATGACACATCGAAGTTACAAAGAACATATTTATATAATGAATTAGACCCGATTAACCCGGAGCGTAGCATCCGTATTTCTTCAGTTCAAACTATTATCACCACCCTTAGTTATGTTTCAAATGTTATTCTAGCAATTTTGGTTTTCTTAGTAACCATTTCAGTTACATTTATTATCAAAAGATATATCGCAAACAAAAACAAAGTTATTGGAATTTTGGTTGCACAAGGATATACACCACTTCAAATTTCACTTTCAATGACAACCTTTGCTTTCTTTACCATTTTTACCGGAAACTTGCTTGGGTATATCACTGGATTTTCGATGCAATCACTTGCAATAAAAATCCTTGATAATTATTGAACTGTTCCGATAGAAACACTTAATTTCTCTATTATTTCTTTTTTAGTTAATATTATAGTGCCACTGCTTGCAATGTCCATTTTAATCATTGTTGTCTCATTAAGGTCGCTAAGGTATAAATCAATTGACTTAATGTCCGGAATTGTTGATGTAAGCACTGGTGAAAGTTATCAAAAATATATTAAAGTATTTAAAAACCGTAGTGTTAAAACTAAATTTGGTGCATCGCTTATATTTAACAGTTTCTGAAAACTTGCTTCCTTTGGAATATCAGTTATTTTAGCATCTATTACTACTTCATTTGGTTTTGCAACTTTTGGAATCTTCAATAAAACAATTGATAAAACATACGAAAACCGCAAATATAACTATAAAATAGACTTAACAACACCAACTACTGAAGGGGGTTCATTAAAGATTTTAAATCCAGAAGATGTAAAGAACTCACTTTATGTTCCAATTGGTCGAGCAACAGAACTTAATGCATATCAAGCAGATTACTTTAAAAATGGTTATTCAACTGCTATTAATGTGCAAAATAAAAACGGAGAACCTACATTCAAAGATCCACATCTTATTACTCAGTTTTCAATTAATATCAAAATTGATTCGTCAATTTCTATTGATCCATTCAGTGTTGTATTTCAATCCTTGCCTGATGTACAAAAATCCAGAATTATCCAAAGTCGTGATCAAATTGGTTATGCACTTACTAAAACACAAAAAGGACTCCCTTTCAAAGTTGAAAACGGCAAACAAACAAATAATGTTGATTTCGAAAAAGCACATCAACTTGGTTTAAATAACTTCTTTTTATATGTTCCAAGTGCAGATAACATCATCGATGGAAAATTCTTTGTAATGAACTGAAGCGATGATGATGGTAAATATAATCACAATGTTATTAAAACCACATATTTCCGCGATGAATATCGTGCTTTCTTGGTAAATGGTTATGAACAACTAGCAAAACAAGGTATATATGATTTTGACATCGTTTTCAATGGAGTTTATCTTGATCCTAGATATGATGAAACATATACCTATGTAGATAGTCAACTACCTAATGGTGAAAAAATACGTCTATATGGATATCGTCCTAATTCTAAAGAAATCGCTATTAAAAACGGTGATCAAAACTTATTAGCAGAAATTAATAATGACTTTGCTAACAATAATTTTGATTTGAATAAAGATATCCCGCTTGTTATAAACGAGGTTTCGGCACGTAAGTACCATTTAGCAATTGGTTCAATTCTTAATTTGGAACCTAAAAATCTTGTCTATCGCTTTCAAAATCGTATTAATAAAGTTTTAGGAAAACCAGTTATAACACCACATAAATATCGCTTTGTTGTTAAAGCAATCAATCAAACTTATATCAAAGATGAATTCATTATCCCTAAGAAAGCTGCTGATAAGTTGATTGGTTTAGATTCACTTGTCGATAAAGAATTTAATGGTCAAAATGATGATGCATACAAATTTAACGGTATTCTTTCAACTAATCCACTACCAATTCAACTTATTTGATCGGCTAACCTATACTCTGTTTCAGGTTATTCTGGATCTATTGCTTCCTTTTCTACTAAATCCATAACAGAAAAAGACAAAAAAGATTTATTCGATGGAATTTTCGGTTCAAAAAACACAGTTAAGAACTCTCCTGCTGATGGAGCAATGGCTGCGATGGGATATAGTGACTTAGATATAGCCAAATTCTTAGATCCAGATTATAATCCTAAGGATACACCTTTACAAGAGTTTTATCAAAAACAACGTAATTTAGCAGACATACAAATTGAAAAGTTTGCTAAAGAATTTGATAACCAACTCTTTATCCCTGTTGCTACTGGACTTGATTCAAAACAAATTGAAATTTCTTTCACACAAGGAATTTCAAGAACTGTACAAATCATTGTCACAATTATTACCGTCCTTAGTTTCTTGATTTCTATAATAATTCTTATTATTATTTCAACCATACTAATTAATGAAAACGAGAAGAACATCGCAATTTGATCTATCTTAGGATACAATAACAAGGAAAAACTTAAAATGTTCTTTGGTATCTATATACCGTTTATTGTTATTTCTATTATTATTTCACTTCCTTTTGCTTACGGATTAATGGTATTCTTTGCTAACTTCCTTGCTACTGGTGCTGCTATTGCTATCCCTTTATCAATTACCCCATTAAACTTTATTTTCACAGCTTCCATCATATTTGGTGTATTCTTAATCACAGCAATTCTATCTTGATACAACATTAATAAAATTAAGGCAATTGACTTATTGAAAGGTAAATAATGAAACAAAAACAACCAAATCAGCAAAACAATGATCAAGAACCAAAAACACAGTTAATCATTGAATCTGAAGAAAAAACTCAAGAAATTATGCAAGAACCCAAAGAACCTGCAACAATTTCTAAAAAAATTTCTGATGTTAAAATCAACCGTAAAAATGTTTTTGAAATCCTTGATGCTGAATCCGATTCTAAGGAAATGATTGTAGATCGTAAAATTGCTCGAATTTTAAAAATTGCTGCAAATAAAAAACGCCCTAGGGACGAACATTTTGATTTAAAAAACACTGAAGATAATATCATCGAAGTTCGTAATGTTTCAAAATATTATTTATCTGGTTATAAAGTAACCCGTGTACTTAAGAATGTTTCATTAAACATCAAAAAAGGTGAATTTATAATGATTTTTGGTAAGTCTGGTGGCGGTAAGTCTACCTTGCTAAACTTAATCAGCGGACTCGATCGACCTTCTCGTGGAGATGTAATTGTCTGTGATGAAAATCTACCATATTTAAGTGATTTAAAACTTACTTTATTTCGAAGAAAAAATGTAAGTTTTATCTTCCAAAACTACAACTTACTTCAAAACCTATCTGGTTATGATAATGTACAAACTGGTGCATATTTACAAAAAGATCCAGATAAAAAACTTGATATCAACGAATTATTTAAAGAATTTGATATGGAATCAGTTATGAATAAATACCCATCACAGATGTCGGGCGGACAACAACAACGGATTTCAATTCTGCGTGCTTTAGCAAAAAATTCAGCAATTATTTTTGCTGATGAACCTACTGCTGCTTTGGATGAAAAAACTACTGGAATTGTGCTGTCATATTTATTTAACATCAATAAAAAATATGGAACTACCATAGTTATGGTTACTCATAACCCTGCAATTGAAGCAATTGCAGATCGAGTAATCCATGTACAAGATGGAAAAATCAAACGAACTAAAATCAATCCAAATCCAACTGATCCAACCACAATTAACTGAGAAACATAAAAAATCTATCCTTACGGATAGGTTTTTATAACACATTAATAAATATTTTCATAGAACCTTTTATTAATATATCTTTTAAAGCATAACTAACAAGTAAAACATCCCCTGCTCTTATAGCAACATCATTAATAAAACCAATACCTGAATAAACAACTATTTCCAAACAATGCTTTGCTTTGTTTTTGATCTTTATCTCTTCATTATTTAAATCATATACCGATAAATTAAAGTTTGCCGCATTATATAAGGCGTTTTTTTGGTATTTTTGAATTTTTGGTTGAAGTTCCAATTTCATCGTTTCTAGTGATTGATCGCTATGTATTTGTCGCATTTTTCCGTTCTCATCGACTCTTTGGTAATCATAAAGCCGATATGTAATATCACTAGATTGTTGTAATTCATATACCATTGTTTCAGATGGGATTCCATGGACTAATCCTGCTTGAATAAAAACAAAATCACCGATTTGCAAACTTACTTTATTTAAATATTGTTCAATATCCGAAGAATTAATTGATTTAGATATCTTTTCTTTTTGATTGGTATTTGTACCTAAAATAAAGGGTTGATGATTGTTTTTTAAAACATACCAACACTCATTTTTACCTAATGAACTAAATGCTTTTGCATAGTTATCGTCAGGATGTACCTGGATACTTAGTGGATGCTTCGCATCCAAAAACTTAGTTAAATTCGGATATATAAATGATTGAGCTTGCTTTTTTGTTAAACCGAAAAATTCTGGATTACTTCTGATAAATTCATTTAAGGTTTGCTTTGTATGTGCAACTACAGATTCACAATCTTTGATTGTTGATATCAATCATGCTTCACCTGCATTAAAATCCAAATGATACATTTGCTTTATGTTATCATTTGCTCATAAAGTTTGTTTGAAATAAGGTTTTAAAAAGATAATTTTATTCATTGTTTCTTAATTTCTTATTAAAAGCAGAGTTAGTAAATAATGCTAATAAAATAAGTAACAATCCTGATAAAACTAACAAGAATATCCCATAGACAAATTGTGAAATGTTTATAACACTTTTTCCTTTTGCAATTGCATTAGCAACAAACATTTTATATTCTGGTGCTCCGAGAGCAGTTAAAGTGATACCTACAATTAGCAAAACTACTGCAACAAAAATAATAGTATATAGGATTATCCAATCTTTATATTTTAAAAACTTAGTTTTTAGCATTTTTACCTTTCTTTCAAAAATTGATTTTTGATAATGCTGCTGCAAACTTAGAATGCTTGTTAATTTCTTTATCTTTTCAAAATCCATAAATTAATGCTGTAATAGTAGTCCCAATAATAATAGCAATAAAGTAAAATAGAATACCAAGTCCAGTTCCGTGTACATTCGAACCTACTGCACCTAAAATTGCTACAATTGGTCCACCATGTGCTGCTGCATTAGTCACTGATAAAGCACCTGCAATTCCCCCTGCTACTGCTGAACCAATTACATTTGCTGTAATAACTCTTTTTGGATCAGCAACAGCAAATGGAATAGCCCCTTCTGAAATACCAATAAATCCCATCAAAATAGCTGATGCACCCAGTGATTTTTCATTATTGCTAAATTTCTTTCTAAAAATCAAGGTAGCAAAACCCATTCCAAGTGGAGCAACAGGAATTGCAGCACCTACCATACCCATAGGTTCAAATATACTTTGTGTTACAAGTGCAGATGATGATAAAAATGCAACCTTATTTATCGGACCACCCATATCAAAACCAGCCATTCCTCCTAATAAAATACCAAGCAACAATGCAATTCATATTCCGATGTTAGAATCTTTTGTAAAGATATGTTTTAAAGCTTCAATAAAGCGATCCATCACATAACCTATTGGAGCTCCTATGACAAAAATTACAAGCATAGAGTAAAATAAAGTTACTCCGATTGGTATTACAAACATAGGTATAATAGCAGAAATTGATTTTTGAATTTTTAAATTAGCAATCCACTTAACAGTATAACCTATTAATAATCCAAACAGAATACTTCCGACAAACCCCATCGGGGTTGCTGCTGAAATTCCACCTATGCTAAAGAATAAATCATTTTTATTAGCAATAAACGATACTACAAAACCAGGCATAATTGCAGCTCGTCCTGCAATTGAATATGCTATATATCCACCTAATGCACCAATCATCAAGGTAAATGAAACAACCCCGATTTCAAGCAGCCATCATAGGAAATCTCCTTTTGGAGCAGATGTATTATTTCCATAAATAGCTTTACCTAATCCTAAGGAAATCGCTATCATAATACCACCAAATATAACATACGGAATCATATATGATATCCCTTTGATAATATGCTTTAAAACTCCTTGTTTGGTATCATCTTTACTTTTTTCTACCTTATTTTCATTATGATAGATTTGTGCCAGCGATGCTTTTTGTATAACAATATCTGGATTGTGAATTGCCTCTTTTGTTGATGTTACATAGACTTTTTTACCATCAAAATCTTCTAAGGGAATTTTAACATCTGAAGCAATAATTACAAATTCTGCATCTTTGATGTCTTGCTGTGTAAGTTGATTTTGAATTCCGACTGATCCACGTGTTTCTATTTTAGGTTGATATCCTAATTCACTTAACTTATTATGTAGTGTCTCTGCTGATAAATATGTATGAGCAATACCGACTGCACAAGATGTAATTCCGATTACTTTTTTGCCCTGTTTTGATGCTGTAGTTGCTAAATCTTTATTTTCTAAATACGAATCGATGAGATTGTATATTCGGCTGACATCATTACTTGTTTGTAGTTCTTCGGTTGTTTGTAAATCAAGTAAAATAGTAGAAACCTTAGCTAAAGTATGCATATGCAAGTTATTTTTGTTTTCTTTTGGAATCAAAATCACAAACATATTATGTACATCACTTTTATCAAAGGTATCTCATGAAATTGGTGTCTTTGATTTAATGAAAAACAAAGCAGGTTGCAATATACTTTCAGATTGACAATGAGGGATTGCAAATCCTTTTTCCATTCCTGTTGAAAACTCTTTTTCTCGCTGCTGTAATGCAGCAAAAGTTTTTTCAACAGAAATGGAAATTGAAAGTTCATTTGCTTTATTTGCGATGAAATTGAATACTTCTGATTTATCATTAAATGATTTATCTATAAAGATGTATTCAGATTTAAATACTTTCATTTTTCCTCCTGTAACAATTCTATCTTTTGTTATTTATAGGAAGGATAAAAGAAAAAAATTTCTCTATATGAATTAAAAATTAGAAATTATTTTTATTTCATGCATTAAGAATTTTGATATTTTCAGCATATTTTGAATCATAATTTTTAACTTTAAGATGTGAAATTAACAAGAAAATTAAATCAGCAATAAATTGTTGGTTAATTTTTGATGATATTGAAATAAATCGTTTGTTTTGCTCCAGCGTCGAATACAAAATTACATTATCATATTTTTCTTTTGCTTGCTTATTTGCACTGATAAGTGCGAATTTAATATTGTTTTGCATAAATAAATCAACTGCAAATTTAATTTCCTTGGTATCACACGATTTAGAAAACAAAACCACAAATTTATTTTCTATATCTTTTTGACTTGAAATCAATAATAGTGAATGAAAATCTCTAAATGCAATAGCATTTACACCTATTTTTTGCAAATTTATCCCTAATTCAGATGCAGATAAATAAGAACTTCCTGCTCCATATAAATATACTTTATCTGATTGTATTATGTTGTGTACACAGTTATTAACATCATTTAAGTTGATTAAATGTGATGTTCGAAAAATACTTTCTTTATAAAACAAAAACAACTGTTTTAGAATAAATTTTGGATAATCTTGTTTTTCATTGGAATTTAAATCAGTATTTAAATAATTATGATAAACAAAAAATTGCATATCTTTTAATGAATCAAAATTAAGCTTTTTAGCTAATTTTGATATTACCGAAATAGATATATCAGTTTTATTACTAAGTTGTTTAATTGATGATTTATAAAACTCATCAGGATATAACGATGCAAATTCAATTAAATTCATTTCGGTTTTAGTTAATTCATCAAGTTGTCTTTTAGAAAAATATGTTGATTCTTGCTTCATAATGAAATTTTATTGCATATTTTGCTTTTTTAAAGTGATTATGGAAATATTTTTAATAAATTAAGCAAATTTAAATTTTTTACTACAAAATATAGTAAAAACATCCTAAAATAGACATAATTCTATAAAAAATACACAAAATTATGTCTATATTCATTCAAAAAGTTGCATAAATTTGCAATAAAGAAAAAATGCTGCTAAAAAAATATAATATTTTTGGTACAATAAATAATATATCAATAACAAGGAGAATTAAATGAAATTAACCGATAAAAGAACAAAATTAGTCGCTACAATCGGTCCTTCTAGCGATAATTTGGAAATGATGCGTTCTCTTGTTTTAAATGGTGCTTCAACCATTAGAGCAAACTTTAGTCATGGTTCATATGAAGAACAATTAAATAAATTTAATCTTGCAAAACAAGTATCTAAAGAATTAAATATCCCTATCTCATTAATGTTAGATACCAAAGGTCCTGAAATCAGAATCGGAAAAATGAAAGATGGGATGCAAGTGATAAGTGCTGGTAGTGAAGTTTTAATTCATACCACAGCAGATAAATATGCAACTTTTGAAGGGACTCCGATTGAAATAACAGTTGCATATGATATGTCACAAGATTTATGTGTTGGTAACGAAGTTCTAATCGATGATGGAAAACTTACTACAGTTGTAATTGAAGTAGGAACTGGATTTGTAAAAGTCCGTGCAGAAAATACTCATAAAGTTAAGACTAACAAACGTGTTAATTTGCCTGGTGTAGACTTTTCTCTACCATTTTTATCAACAAAGGATATTGAAGATGTTAAATTTGGGATTAAACAAAATGTTGATTATATAGCAGCTTCATTTGTTAATACAGCAAAAAATGTAAAAGATCTAAGAAAACTTTTAGATGAAAATGGGGGCAGTCACATTCAAATTATTTCAAAAATCGAATCACACCTTGGATGCATTAATATCGATGATATTATCAAGGAATCTGATGGAATCATGGTTGCTCGTGGTGATTTAGGTCTTGAAATCCCTTACTACGATGTCCCATATTACCAAAAGAAAATTATTCGTAAGTGTCGGGAAGCAGGTAAACCAGTTATTGTAGCAACCCAAATGCTGGATTCAATGGAAAATTCGCCACATCCGACCCGTGCTGAAGTTACAGATGTTTACTATGCAGTTGAATTAGGAACCGATTCAACAATGCTCTCAGGCGAAAGTGCAAACGGATCATTCCCCCTTGAAGCAGTTAAAACAATGACTAATATTTCTAAACGTGCTGAAAAAGAATTTTATTCTAGACACTACTACGGAAGACAACTTGAAAGTGTCTGAAATAACTCTAATCAACACGATAAAAGAACCCAAATTGCTTACCACATAGCAAAAAAAGTAAAAGATGGAGATTATAAATATGTTGTAGTTCTTTCAAGAACTGGACATCTCTTAAAACATGTTTCTAAGTTCCGTCCTAATACAATTACTATTGGATTGGTAGATAATGAAAAACTTATAAATGGTTTCGGTATCTACTCAGGTGTCTTTGTATCAGTAGATTCAAAGAAACTATTTAATGAAATCAAGGCGGATTATAATAAAGCTCAATTAGCCTTAGTTCCTTACGGAATTCAAAAAGGTGATAAATTCTTAGTAGTAGAAAACGAGAAATTTACCGAACATACAGTGGAATAAGAAATTTTATAATTAAGAAACATTATACTTAGATGAATTTAAACACAGTGTATCGTAATACACAGTGTTTTTGTATGACATTATCACTATACTCTGCTTTTTTATATATTTTAAATCACTTAACATTATTATATAAGAATGATCAATTAATGATAAAATAAAAATATGAGCAAAGTAAAATATTTAGGAGAAGTTTATACACCCAAGAATGTTGTTGATATGATGATAGATAATATATCTTATAAAGATGACATTATTCTTAACAAACATATTATTGATAACTCTTGTGGTGATGGGGCATTCTTAAAAGAAATTGTTAATCGGTATTGTGATGCTTATTATCAAAAAAACGGTAGCTATGATAATATAGAAAAAGATTTATCTAAATACATACACGGTATCGAGATACAAACAGATAAAGTTGAACAATGTATAAATAATTTAGATTCTATTTTAAAAGAAAGAAGAATAAAAGAAGTTAGATGAGATATATTAAATGCAGATTCAATACAAATCGATAAATATAACAATAAAATGGATTATGTTGTCGGAAATCCTCCATATGTTAGAATCCATAATCTAGTGGAAAATTATGATGCTGTTAAATCGATGAAGTTTTCGAGCAAAGGGATGACAGATTTATTTATAGTTTTTTATGAAATAGGAATTAATATGCTTAATGATACTGGAATATTAAGTTATATAACACCTACATCTATTACAAACAGCAGAGCAGGAACAAATTTCAGAAAATATATTATCGATAATTTTCATTTTGAAAGTTTTATCAACCTTAAGCATTACCAACCTTTTCAAGGCATTACTGCTTATACTGGTATATTTACCTTAAATAAATCAAAAAAGAATGAAACAACTAAATATTTTCAATGATCAGGTTTGGGTAAAAAGGAATTTATATCTGAATTAAGTCCAAGTATTTATTTTATTAATAATAACTTCTATTTTTCGAACATAGAAAATCTAAACACCATTAAGAAGATATTGACATTTCCGGATAAAAAATACAAAAACTTTTTTGTGAAAAACGGAATAGCGACTCTTGCTGATAAAATATTTATTAGTAAAAATTTTTTATTTGATTCAAAATATATTATCCCTGCATACAAAGCTTCAACAGGTAATTATGAAAATATAATCTTTCCTTATGATATCAATGGTAATTTAAAAAATTTTTCTTCTTTCGAAAAGAATTTGCAAGATTATTTTTTAAACAACAAGGATGTTCTTAATGCACGAAGTATAGAAAAAAATGGCATCTGATATGGTTTCGGAAGGACACAAGGTATAAAAGATGTATATAAGGAAAAAATATCCATAAACACCCTGATAAAAGCACAAAAAGATATTAAACTAAATATTATAGATCCTGGAATTGCAATTTACTCTGGACTTTACATTACCGGCGATATTTCTTTTAAAAAGATAAAAGAAATATTAGATGAAGATTTTATTAAATACATTGAAATTTTAGGTAAATATAAAAACGGTGGTTATTACACCTTTTCAACTAGTGATTTAAAAAAATATATATGTTATAAACTATATGCAGAATGTTTGGATAATAATGAATAATAAGATTTTAGAAATTTTAAAAGATAGTTTTGTTTCTTATATTATCAATGGTTCAAGAAGTAATAGGAAGCTAAAAATTTTGCACAGTCAGATTGCAATGGATATAATTAGCAAATTAAAACAACTTCAAGATAAAAATGATATCTACAAAGTTGTTTCATTAGATTTAAAAGATGGCAAAGAAGAGAAGATTTGTGGTAGATATATGGATAAAACAGTTGATATATTGATAAAGAAAAACGATGTAAATTTCGCTGCAGTCGGGGTAAAATTTATTATGTCTAATTTTAAACAAAATAAAAATAATTATTTTGAAAATTTATTAGGGGAAGTAGCAAACATCCGAAGTGCAAATATTCCTTATTATCAAATCTTGTTTATACCTGAAAAACTTCCTTACATTTCTAAGAATGCTGGCATTATCAAAAAATGAGAAACAGTTACTGAAAATGACTTAATCAAATACAGAATATTAGGTAAAGATAATACAAAAATATATTTTCACTCCCCTGAAAAAATGTTTATCGGTATTATTGATTTTAATTATGATAATATAGATTTTAAAGACTATGAAACTTTTTCTACATTTTTCCTTGATATAAAACATAAT
This sequence comes from Mycoplasma sp. 4013, assembly GCF_054353875.1. Classification (NCBI taxonomy): domain Bacteria; kingdom Bacillati; phylum Mycoplasmatota; class Mollicutes; order Mycoplasmatales; family Mycoplasmataceae; genus Mycoplasma; species Mycoplasma sp. 4013. Next base: position 49,707 of record NZ_JBTHHK010000001.1, read on the forward strand.
AACAAATTCTCCTTCTCTAAAATACCTTCATATGATAAAAATACACAAGCAGATTCAAATTTAATAATAAACGATTATGAATTATTTATTCAAAAAGTTGTTTTTCACATCCTTTCGATTTAATAATAAAGTATCATAACCTTGTTTTTGAAACTTCTTTGGTATTTAAATGTATTTTTACTATAAATTTTCTCTTTTAGACAATGTAACAGCGAAATTAGAAATTTTAGTTTATAATTTATATAAATATTTTTTATGTTAAATACAAAGTATTAAACATAAAAAATAAGAAAGGAAGTTAAAATATGAAACTTATAAGTACTGCTCATATATATATATAGAAGTGTAATTAAATATTTTAACTTGCTAAAAATTCAAACAGCTTGTATTTTTAATACAAGTTGTTTTCTATATAAATTTAGCAAGTTAAAGGGGGTGTGTTATTAAAATAACAGATTCCCAAAATAAGAACAATAATCTTCATTCGGCAAAAAGAGCAAAAAACGATGAATTTTTCACTTTATATGAAGATGTAGCGAATGAAATAAAATATTATGAAAATTTTCTACAAAATAAGCACATTTTATTTCCTTGTGATTATGATTACGATACTTTAAAAGAATCGCAAAAACAAGAATATCGAGAAAAAGGTTTTGTAAATGGTATTAATGATAATTTTGCTTTTTCTCGCTTTTTCAATGCTAAAAATCAAGGAAATGATTTTAATAAAGGTTGAAATAATATATTACATTTTAGTAGTTATAATCCAGAAACAAATGAAGGAACTACTTTTCAAACAAGCATCCCAGAATTTGCTAAAAAACATCCTGATGGTGTAGTTATAACAAATCCTCCATTTTCTCTATTAAGAGAATTTATAAATTTACTAATTGAAAATAATTTGAAATTCCTTATTATTGGTAATAAAAATGGAATTTCTTATAAAGACATCTTTAAATTAATAAAAGAAAATAAGGTTTGATTAGGAATTACAAGTCCCGGGGACTTTGTTACAGGTGAACAACCAACAAAAAGTCTTAAAGGTTTAACTCGTTGATTTACTAACATTGAAAACACAACAAGAGAAACTAAATTAATGTTATCTAAAAGTTGAGCAGAAAACCCCGAATATTATCAAAAATATGACAACTACAATGCAATTAATGTTAATAAAGTTATTGATATTCCATATGATTATGATGGAGCTATTGGAGTACCTATTACATTTTTAGATAAATACAATCCAGACCAATTTGAGATCATTGGTAAAATGTCTACAACAAAATTAGATGAATTTGAATTAGGTTACCCTTTTATAAATAAAAAAAGAATATATAGTAGAATAATAATCAAAAACAAAAATCCGCAAAGGATGGTGAATAATGGAAACAAAAGAGTTTAACATAAAAGAATTAGTTGATAAAACTAATTCAGGTGATATTATAAGTGATATAACATTACAAAGAGAAATTATTTATAGCTCAGAAAAACAATCGTTAGTTATAGATACTTTGATGAAAAAACTTGTTCTTCCTCCTATTATTTTGTGAAAATTAAATGATAATAAGTTAGAAGTAATCGATGGAAAACAAAGAATTCATTCTATAAAGAAATATATAAATAACGAAATTACTTGAAATGGTCAAAATTTTAATGAACTTGGTAAAAGCGACAAAGCTAAGCAAGATGAATTTAGTAAAATGAAAATTAGCGCTGTAATTCATACAGGAACCGAAGAAGAAAAACGAACCGCTTTTTATCGAATAAACACTTGTGGTGTTCCTTTAAGTGAGTTTGAAGTTATAAACGGATTGGTAGATAACAAATTCATCCAAGAATTAAACCAATATGTAAAAGATAACAAAAAATTAAGAAATCTCTTTGGTGAAACAAACTCAAGAGGAAAATATCAATTTATCATTTTAAAACTTGTTTCTAAACTTTCTAATGTGGAAAATATAGCAAAATGAATGAAGAATCAAGAAAGTTTTAGCAATCATAGTATAAACATAAATAAAATGCTACGATTTATCGAGAAAATTTTCCCACAGATTAACAATAAATATAAAGATATCCCTCTTCTTTTAAAACTTGCAGATAAATATAAGGATAAACAATCTCAAATTCTACAAAATGCAGTGCAAATAAAAGCACAAATAACATTGTTTTATAAAGATAAAGATTTAATGAAAATAATCGATACAAAACAAAAAGAGAAATATTTCATCGAACTTCTTGAATTAAAAACTACGGATGTAGATAAACGAAGATTCTTCAATCTAGAAGAAAAGGAAACTTTATTTAATAAAAATAAAATAAATAAACCAGATAGCAACTTAGTTGTTGCTAAGTGTGCTAAATGTTTAAATGAATTTGAAAAATCTAATTTAGAAATGGATCATATTATTCCATGGAGCTTAGGTGGCCCAACTAATTTATCAAATGCTCAATTACTTTGCAAAAGTTGTAATAGTTCTAAAGGTAACAAAGAAAACACAGTTTAACTGTGTTTTCTTTATCAAATAAGTCTATTTGAAATAACGTTATCTGTTTGTGAATCAGATTGTTCTTCTTTGTTTTCTACTACTTCTTGTTCTTCTTTTTCTTCTTGTGCATCTAACATAATTAAGGTGCTAAAGTTTTTAACTAGGTTGTTTTTGAATACTGCTTTTTCTAATGCATAATTAATTGCTGGTAGACTAAATAATAAAATTAAGTTTAAAAAGTAGTATAAAACAGGTAAGTAGTTGGGTATCAATCCACCTTTATTTTGGTCGTAGAATACTCCCCATCCATTTGGATTGGTTGTATTTGAACCTAAGAATGTAAAAATAACCACTAAGTATACTATTTCAGCAACTGCTATTCCTGTGACAGCCAATGCAGCAGAAATATAAAATACTCATTTATTAATCTTATTAGTTTCGCTAATTTTATGTCTTTTTATTGCGTATAATAAAATTACCAGTGCATAAATATTAAAGAAGAATAAGGTTGGATAATTTGATACTGCATCGATTAAGATATCAGTATTTAATACAATTGCAGGGATGTAAATTAAAACACCTCAAAATGCAAAAATAATTGTGATGTAAATTCAAAATGTTTTTTGTAATCCAAAACGTTTAATCAAAGCACTTGATCCAAAGTATAGTTTGGCTTTTACAGTATTATGGGTTTCATTAATAAATGCTGCACTAAGTCCGTTTAAAACCCCAAATGTTGAGATTAAAATAAAGAATCAAATAATAGGACTGATGTATGCTGCAACTGATTTAGGTAAAGTATCTGATAATAACCCACCGATGTTACCTTGATTATGTAAAATTGATGAAAGTGCAATTAAGGTGTATATTACCACCACAAAAGCCATTCCAAAGAAAATTGCCTTCGGTACATTTTTGTTCGGTTTTTTAATCTTATGTGACATTGATGCATTACCTAAGAAAGCATCGTAAGCAAATAATACAGCAGGTAAAGCAGCAACCAATCCTTTGATGCTAAATGATTTACCTATAATGGTAAATGCATTTACTCCACCAGCATTATGTACATTTGGTAGCACAATTCCGATGAATAACGCTACTAATATAGGTACAAATTTTAATATAGTAAAAAATGACTGTAATTGCCCTGATGTTCGAGTTGATGCATAGTTTAGTAGCATAAACACGATCATAAATAACAATCCAATAATAATATGAACCACACTATGAATATGTGAAGTATCTAGTTTTGAAGCAGCACCAATGAAGGTGAATCATACTTCAGAACCAAAGATTCCAAGTAGTGCATTTAAAGCACCAAAGTAAAATGTTGAAAATGATATGGATGTAAAGTATCCAAGTCGCGAACCACCTACTTTAAAGGCTCAATTTGATAAACCTGTCAGTTTTGTGTTCTTAAATGAGCCAATTTCAGCAAATGATAATGCTGCTGTAAGTGAAATTAAACCTCCTACTATTCATGCTAGTAATCAAGTGACTCCATCTCCTCCTGTGGTCCTAGAAATAGAACCATTTTTGAAGAAGATACCAATTCCGACAACTGAACCGATTACTAACATTAAGGAGAAAAATAAACCAATTTTTTTATGTTTCATTACTTCCTTTTATGTTTTGATATGGTATTTTTAGTTTGTATATATGTATTTTAAGATTATGAAATTTTGCTTGCAAAATTTCTTGTATATGGTTTGTAAACACCTGTTCTACTAGGTGCGGGATTGCTAGAACAGCAATTTTATGTTCTTTATATGTAATTCAATCACTTCATTTAACATCTGATGTGATAAATAATGCATTAGGATATTTTTTAGCTAACTGATTGATTGTTATAATATCACCTGAACCGGCTAAAATAACACAATATGAGTATTTATATTCTAAATCAGATGCATTGCTTTGAAAGTTAGATAAATTTAAATATTCCCAAAAAAGTTTTTGCACATCTGAAATAGATATTTTTTTAGCAATTATCGCTGTGTATCTAGGACCTTCAGAAATTACATAGTTTGATAAATTTATCGCTTTTGCAATTTGATATGAAGTTCCATTTACATCAAAATCATAGTTTGTATGCATTGAATATGCACTAATTTTATTTTTAACCAACCCTTTTTTGATCTTCTGTTTATACTCTGCTTTTTGTAGCATATCAGTTTTTGTTTTTTCAAACAAAAACGGATGGTGGGTGATAATCAAATTGCACTGATTTTCTAATGCAAAGTTATAAACATCAGATGTTAAATCAATAGCTAATACAACTGATGTTACTTTTTTATTTTTGTTTGCTTTTAAAGCATATCCAGATGGATCTCATATTTCTTTATTAGACAAAGGAAATAGACTTTCTAGATATTCTATAATAGTATTTACGGACATTAATATCTTAAATAATCCCTTAAATTTTTACCGTATTTAGGATTTCCTTTCAATTTGCGTAAGATCTTGTTTTCAATTTGTCTAATTCTTTCCTTTGAAACATTGTTACGCATTTTTGCTAGTTCTTCTAAGGAGTGAATCCGATACCGTTGTCCGTTTTCATCATATCCTATTCCATAGCGACGACATATAAGTTCTTTTTCTTCTTTTTCTAAATAATTATCAATCATATCAAGCAAAATAGTATGTAACTCCTCGTGGGCCGCAAAATCCACTGGATTAATAACTACTTCATCCTTAACAAAATCACTAAACGATGAATCATTTTCTTTTCCTACTTGTTTGTCAAGTGAAATAGGATCAATATTTATTTTTTTAATGTAACCAACTCTTTCAGCAGTGAAATCTCCACCAATACGCTCAGCAATTTGTGCTAAGGTAGGTTCATTACCTAACTCGTGTTGCAATTCACGTTCTATTTTAGATACCTTATTAATGGTTTCTACCATATGAACTGGGACTCTAATGGTTCGTGCTTGATCAGCTACAGCACGGGTGATAGCTTGTCTAATTCACCATGTTGCATAAGTTGAAAACTTATATCCTTTATTAACATCATATTTTTGTACTGCTTTCATTATCCCTTGATTTCCCTCAGAAATCAAATCAATAAACGAAAGTCCTCGATTTTTATATTTTTTAGCATTATTAATCACAAGACGCAGGTTTCTTAAAATTAATTTATCCCGAGCTCTTTTACCACGAAAACCACCACGATCCATTTCTTTGGATAATTGTACTTCTTCTTCCTCAGTTAATAGTTTTCCATACTTACCAATTCAACGCATATATCATTTGACTATATCATTTGTTTCAGTAAGTTTGTTAGTTAAATTACGTGCTTTTTTATTCTCGGTTTCTAGCAAAGTTGCTTGTGAACCTAAGGTTTCTAAATCAAAGTCACCAAAACTAAATTCATCATCAGAAGCATCATCAAAAAACATCGAATCTTCTTCTTCAGGTTCTTCATCTTTTTCTTCATCTTCTTCATCATCTGTTGATAATGATTCTAAATCATAATTAGGTTCTTCGGTGTCTTCTGAAAAATCTTCATCTGCATCAAATTCATCTAATGGAAAATCTACATCATCTAAATCTAGAGTATCGGATTTGAAATTAGGTTCCAATTCTTCTTCGATTTGATCTCTGCTAACTGCATCTAAATCACCTGCATCACTGTGGTTTTCTAAAATATTTGCTTGAAATAAAGCATCTAAAAAATCATCGTTTTCTTCTGCATCAACATATATATTATGATTTAATAAAATGTCAAACACTTTTTCTTGAGAAAAATGATTTGTTTTAGATTTTTTCATCTCTGTTTTTAAAAGCTTGATAACATCTTTGTAATCTGACATTTTACCTCTTTTCTATTCTTATTTTTTTGTTTTGTATATTGGCTAATTCTTTTTGATATTCACTTTTACGACGAAAGTTTTTAATTTGATTTTCAATATAAAATTGCTCATTTGCTTGTGCCGCTTCCTTAACATATGGAAGTAAATTTAACTCAACTGTATCATTTTTTGCTGCATTTTGATACTGCAAATCTATATCATTTTGACATTGTTGCATATATTCTTGAAAATATGAATAACTTTGCTGGTCGCTTTGAAATTTACTTAATTTCAAAAAAGTTTGATATAAATGTTCTTTTAGCTCGGTTAATTTTGCTTCGATGTTAATGTTTTCTATTGCTTTATCAGCACTTTCAAAAATATCTTGCTCAATTACTTCATTAATTTTTAGATTGAACATTTTTATTTCAGTATATAAATCTCGCAATTGTGCAGGTTGGCTAAAAATGACTTCTAAACCTTGTTCACTATAAAATAAGTTTGAAAAATCATTACGACAAAGCATAAAAATCAAAATCTTTAATCTCTTGAATTTGCTTATTTCATCAAAAAAATGTTTTTTATTCGGATTTATTTGAAATCTTAGATTAACAGGGAATTCAAAATTCATATCAAAGGGATGTTTTTGAATTTGTCTAGGTTGATAATCAACATAAATATTATTTATATCTATATCATAGTTAAATTCACTCTTTATTTTATTTTTAAAATATGCTTTATTTTCGTTTGATAAGTATGATAAATAACTATTAAATTCAATTACAAATTCCTTGATTTTATTAAAATCAGAATTTTTTGTTATAGCAAAATTTATTTTTAATGTATCATAAACAAAATCAATTGCTCCCCGTGTGGTTTGCATCAGTTGTTTTAAGGTTTCTGCTCCTTCTTTATTTAAAATCTCATCAGCATCTTTTTGGTATGGATTTATAATAACATCAATGCGATTAATTTTATTCGATAATAATGTCTTAATAGTTTTTAATGTAGCATTTATCCCTGCTGCATCATTATCTAAAAATAATTTAATTTTATAATTATATAAGAGTGGAATATGTTGATTAGTAAGTGCTACACCCATTAAAGCAACAACATTTTTTATCCCTGCTTTATAACATGCAATCGCATCAATAAAACCTTCTACAATTACAACTTCTTTACTGCTTTGAATGTGGTCTTTTGCATTAAAGTAGTTGTATAGAATTTTGGATTTATTAAATAAATTACTTTCAGGTGAATTTAAATACTTAGCTACTTCATTGGTTATTGTGCGGCCACTAAAACCCACTATTTGACCATATTGATTTTTAATCCCGAAAACAACCCTATTATGAAAGTATTCTACATAGTTTTCGTTAATCAAACCACTGCTATATAATTTATCAAATCCATAACCTAATTTTTCATTTAAGTGTTTTGATAATAAATTAAAGTCAGGTGCAAATCCTATATCAAAATAACTTATAAGTTCGCTATCAAATAAATTACGTGTTTTTAAGTAGTTGATAGCTGCATTGTTTTTAAGTAGTTGCAATTTATAAAAAGTGTTTGCTGCTTGCAAAATTTCTAATTGTTCTTGCTCTTGTGTATTATATTCCACTAAATCGGATTTATTTAATGAACTAAAATCTAATTCTTTTCCGATGTTTTTTGCTAAATACACAATTGCATCAGTATAACTCATTTGTCTTTTTTTTGTTAAATAAGTAACTATGTTACCACTTTCTCCGCAAGAAAAACATTTATATATTTGTTTTATTGCTGACACAGAGAAACTGGGATTGCTATCATTATGAAATGGACATAGTCCTACATAATTATTACCTTTTTTATTTAATTGGACATCTTCAGAAATGATATCCACTATATTGTTTGAAGAAGTTATTTCCTTAATCAATTCATATGAAATTGCTTGTGTCATTACCCTCCAAACTAAATATATTCATTAATTTGCTCAATCAAAATGCGAAATTGCTCCATTGTATCGCGATTTCTTAATGTAACAGTTGCATCTTCTAAACTTTGATGATCAACTGTTAAACATCAATATGTCCCAATTGCATCATTGCGACGATAACGTTTTCCGATTGAGCCACTTTCATCATAACTTGTCGAGATTCCTAAATCAATTAATTGGTGATAAATTTTTAATGCTTTTTCAGAAAGTTTTTTAACTAACGGAAGTACAGCAACTTTATAAGGTGCAATTTCTTTTGGAAATCTTAAAACTATTCTTTCATCACTTTCTGTCGCTTTCTCAACATCATAACAATTTACAAGTATAGCAAGCATTAAACGATCTAAACCAATACTTGGTTCAATCACATAAGGAATTAATTTAGTATTTGTTTCTGGATCTAAATATTCTAAACTTTCTCCACTTGCTTGCATATGTGCTCTTAAATCAAAATCAGTTCGATTCGCTACTCCTAAAAGCTCACCTCAACCAAACGGGAATAAAAATTCTATATCAGTTGTTGCATCAGAATAATGTGCTAATTCTTCTGGGGTATGTTCTCGAATCCTAACATTTTCTTTTGTTATGCCAAGTTTTTCAATTAATTGAATACTTTTTTTAATATAATAATCAAACCATTTTGGCGCGTGCTCAGGATAACTAAAAAATTCTAATTCCATTTGCTCAAATTCACGAGTTCTAAAAATGAAATTTCCTGGAGTAACTTCATTGCGAAAACTTTTTCCTACTTGTCCGATTCCGAAAGGTAATTTAGCACGAGTTGTTCTTTGCACATTTTTAAAGTTTATAAAAATTCCTTGTGCTGTTTCTGGACGTAAATAAATTTTTGATTTATTTCCTTCAATTACTCCTTGGGCAGTTTCAAACATTAAATTAAATTGCTTAATTTCGCTTCATTGTGCTTTGCATCCATCATATTCAGGTAAATTTTGATTTAAATATTCTCGCATTTGATCATTGCTAAGTTGTTCAGGGATAATGTTGGAATTAATTTCATTGATTAATTTGTCAGCACGGTATCTTTTTCCGTTCACTTTGTTTTCAATTAGTGGATCATTAAAATTCCCGACATGTCCACTTGTTTCTCAAACTTTTGGGTTCATTAAAACTTTTGAATCGATTAAAAAATTATTAGTTTCTTTTAAAATAAATTCTGTTTTTCATATTTGTTTGATGTTATCTTTTAATAAAGAACCTAACGGACCATAATCTCAAGTATTTGAAAGACCTCCGTAAATTTCACTGCCTTGAAAAATAAACCCAGTGCTTTTAAGATGGTTAACTAAAACTTGCATAAATTCTTTATTATTTTTATTAAACATTTTATTATTATACTATTTTTATATTTTTTAAATATAAAAATTTGCTATTTTATAACTTTCTACAAAAATGCAAAATAAAAAAGTCAAAAGACTTTTAAATTTAGTTAAGCGGTGGAATTACACCTACTCATAATAAAATCACAAGAACAAATAGTATTGCAAGTGCTAAAGAAGCAAATAATACTGTTCAGAACATATATGGAATACGTTCTTCAGTTACTACAACTTCGCTTTCTTCTTTTGGTTGTGCTTTTGCTACATCTGAAAATACTACAACATTAGTTTGTGGTTTAACTTCAGCTGCGATAATAGGATAGTGATATGCTTGTTGTGGAACAAATGCTAAATGTAATCCTTCGAACACAAGATATGATAATCAGTGTACTAATAATACATTTCTACCACATTCTTTTCGATAATATACGGCTGTTTCTGGATTGAATTCGATTTCAGGTTTACCAACAATTTTTTCAGATAATGATTTTACAGATGTTGCCAATGAAGCGGCGACTAATTCGAATAATTTTTGTGCTTTTTTATCATCAGTAAATTTATTAGAAAGTTTTTTAGTAACTACTAAAACATTTTTCAGTTGTTCCTTGATTCTTGTTAAATCTTGCTCAGATGTTGTTTTTTCTTCTTTGAAAAATTCAGCAACCTTAGAAATTCTTTGTGCATAAACAGCTAGAGCCTCAAGTTGTTTAGTAGGTTGTAGATTTTCAATAAATTCGAATCTAATAGGTTCTTTTGAACCCGTAGAAACTTCCTTTACTACTTCCACAGGTACTTCTTTTACCACCTCTTTAATAACTTCGACTACTTTTTCAACTGGTACTTTTATCTCTTTGATAACTTCAACTTCGACCGGAACTTCTTTAGTAACTTCCACTTCCTTAACAACTTCTAATGGTACTTCTTTGATAACCTCAACTTCTTTAATGATTTCAACTGGTACCTCTTTAACGACTTCGACCTCTTTTATAATTTCAACCGGTACTTCTTTAACTACTTCCTTTACCACTTCAACAATTTTTTCAACAACTTGAACTTCTGGCTCAGTTTGCTTCACTTCTTGGACAATTACTGGTGCTGCTTGTCCTTGTTTTTGAAGTTCTTCGTTTAGTCTTTGTAGTTTTTCGATTTCTAAATCTTTAGCAGATTTTTTTCTTTCTATAATAAATTCATCATCAACAGGGAAGTATGTTTCGTGCTTTCTAAGCACTTTAAAATCATTAAGTCTTTCAAGGTAATCACGAGCCTCATCAGATTTTCTTGCTCCTGTTTTTGAATCAATAAAGAATTCAGATAATACATCACTTTCAACTACATTACCATCAAATTTATCAACATTGATTTCATAAAAATCAACACCTTCTTTTCATTCTGAAATGAAAATTCCTCCAAATACTTTTTGATCTGTTTGAAATCAGGTAGCACAATCATATCCCAGTGATAAAAATCAGTTCATCGCATCCTTACGAGTTTTAAACTGTGCTAATGCATCTTTTACTTTTGGATGCTTAAGCACTCATGGATAGTTTTTGTTTAATGCTGGTTTATATAAACATAATAGACGTTTCATATTCTTCCTTTAATTTTTTTAATTTTCCTCACTTTTTGCTTACAAATAAGAATATTAGAAATAATTGTTAATATTATATAATATTATTACCACAGCAGATATTGCTAAATGCATATTTTTATTCCTAAAAAATAGGAAAAAAAGTAAAAATTCATCTTTTTTTCCTAAAATAAGCAAAGAAAAAGTAATTTTTTTCTTTTTTTCCTATGGTATAGGCAAAAAAGAAAATAAACGAGGCAAAATGAATAATAAAGAACATATTTTAGAGAAAATTAATCAAATTGTACCGGATGAATGTGGAGTTTACTTATGAAAAAACAAGAACAACGAAATTATTTATGTCGGAAAAGCTAAAAATCTAAGAAAAAGACTTAAACAATATTTTGAAGGACATAATAATTCTTGATTAACTCCTGTGATGGTTGATCAAATAAATGATTTTGATTTCTATATATGTAAATCTGAGCGCGATTCATTTTTAACAGAGTTAAAATTTATAAAACAATTTCAACCTCGTTATAATATAAAACTTACAAACAAGAATACATATCCCTATTTTTTATTTGTAATTGATAAAAATGGTTTACATATAGATATTAGTGATAATCTGAATAAAAAAAATTTAAAATATTATTTTGGCCCGCTTACACCTACATCACAATTTTCAGCTTTTTACGATGTTTTGTGTAATCAGTTTTTATATAATAAGGGACTTAAAATTACCAATAAAGATGAATCGTATTGATTAAATACCCTTGAAGAAATTAAAAATATTTTCAAAAATAAATCGCCTGAATTTATTAAATTAATTTCACAAAAGGAAGCAGAATACAGCAGCAAATTAGAATTTGAATTTGCACAAGTTTATAAAAATGCTTCTGTGTTTATTAAATCATTATTACAAACACAAATTCTGCAAATTAGTAACACACAATCACTTGATTTTTTTGCTTTTGAAAAAGTAAATCAAAACATTTTTATTTCAATCCGATCTTACCAACACGGTTCTACCACTTATATTGAAAACATAAATCGCAAATTTCAAGGTTTACTAACTGAATTTATCGAAAAATTTATCAATGATTACTATAAAAAACGACCAGATATAAAAAGCAAAATCTTGCTAGATTTTGTTTATAAATCTGAAAACCTTATTTTTGATGACAACCTTACTAAAAGAATCTTATATCCACAAAAAGGGATTTATAAAAGTATATTAGAAAACCTTAAATCAAATGCTCAAATCCAGGCAAAGGAATATGCACGAAAACATATAATTAAAGATAATGTAGCTTTATGAATTAAACTAAAACAGGAATTAAATTTATCCGAAATAGATAAATTTATTATTTTTGATAATTCTTTTGAGAATTATCAAAAGGATGTTGCTGGTTCTTCTTTATGTTTTGATATCACGGGTCAAATAAAAAACTTAACAACTTTTAATAAATTATCAGAATTCAATCAAAAAATTGATAAGCATTCAGATGTACAATTTACTTACTATAATGCTGTTTCTTTTTTACAAAAGCATAAAAATAAAATAAATGCAAATGATGTTTTTATTGCTGATGGCGGCATTGCTCAAATAAACGAGATTAAGGAAGCGTTAAAAAACTTCAATCTTAATAATCTTGTTTTTGGTTTGGTAAAAAACGATAATCACAAGACACAAAAACTTATTAATGATTTAGGTAAAACTATTCAATTATCTGATGAAAGTTTTTTATATTTCTCTGCTTTACAAGAACATGTAGACAAAAATGTGAAAAGATATTATCATCAACTTGCCGATTCAAAAAACACACTGAAAGGATCATTAAACATCCCTAATATAGGTAAAAAAACTATCACTGCATTAATTGCTAAATTTGGAACTTATGCATCTATAAAAGAACAATCGCTTGAAAATCTTACAGAAGTCATCGGAACAAGTAGAGCCCAATCTGTTTATAATTATTTTCACAAAAAATAGTATTTATCCAAAAGATAAACACTATTTTACATCCTAATATTTCCTGTAGTTCTTGGAAACGGAATGCTATCACGGATATTTTCCATTCCTGTTATAAACATCACAAGTCTTTCGAATCCAATCCCGAATCCAGATGATTTAAGATGACCAAAACGTCTTAAATCAAGATATCATTGTAAGTCGGCTTGATCAATACCGAGTTCATTTACTCGTTTTACGATTTTAAAATAATCTGTTTCTCTTTGACTTCCACCGATTAATTCCCCTATTTCGGGAACTAATAAATCAAAAGCCGCAACTGTTTTACCATCATCATTTTGATACATATAAAATGCTTTAAATGATTTAGGAAAATTAATAACAGCAACTGGAGATTTATATACAACATCAGTTAAGTATTTTTCATGTTCGCTTGCCAAATCTAGTCCAAAATGGATATCTTTTTCTTCAAATATATCTTTTACTTTTTCAAGTTCTTTTAATGCATCTTGATAATCCACAATTTTTAATTCTGAATCTAAAAAATTGTGGATTTTATTTAATAAGTTTCCATCACTTAGTTTATCTAAAAACTCCATTTCAAAAGGATGTTTAGCCATGGTATTTCTTAAAACAACCTTTAATAAATCCTCTGATAATAAAATAGTTTGATGCAAATCATAAAAAGCCATCTCGGGTTCAATCATTCAAAATTCCGCTAAATGTCGTTTAGTATTCGATCGTTCCGCTCTAAATGTTGGTCCAAATGTATAAATATTTTTAAATACATTTGCATAACTTTCTCCATGAAGCTGACCTGTTACTCCTAAGGTTGATTTGTTCCCTTTACCAAAAAACGGATCATCCACATTCGAATCAGAGACATTAAACATTTCCCCTGCACCTTCTCCGTCATTAGAAGTAATAATAGGTGTAGTGACATAATGAAATCCTTTAAACATAAAATACTTATGGATTTCTTGTGCCAAGGTTGAACGAATTAACATCACTGCTTTTAAAACATTTGTACGGTGACGCAGGTGTGGAATTTCCCGTAATGTTTCAAGTTTCATTTCTTGTGCTTGAATCGGGTAATCTTCATCTACTTTTTTATATTCAATTAACTTGGTAGCAGTCATTTCAATAGGTTGTGGTGCATCTGGTGTAGTTCTCAAAATCCCTTGTAAAGAAAGTGCAGATCCGGGTTTTAAAATATCAAGAACTTCGAAATCAAAATCACCTTTGAACACTACCTGCAAGTTTTTTATGGTTGACCCATCATTTATTTCTAAGAAGCGAATCTTTTTATTTCCACGATTAGATGTAACTCACCCTTGAATTTGAATATCTCAGTTGTTATAAAAAATAGGTTTTAATAAAATACTTTTTATTGTATGCATTTTTCTCCTTTATTATATTATACTAAATTTGCTTCTTTGCTGTGTTAAAAGTTGTTAATTTCTCTATATCTTCTAAATTAAATATTTCATTTTATTTTTTAATTACCTTATTTTATTGTTATTTTTATAATATAAAAATGCTTGATATAAATCCTTATAAATCATATTACCATAATTTATTTGTTTAAAATGATAACCAAAAATTAAGAAATAATAAATAGCTAATTTATTACTTTTTCTTATTATAACTGTATCAATAACCTTATAATTCATATAAAATATCTTATTACTCTTATAATAAATATGACATAAAAATTTATTATCATCATACTTAGCGTCTTGTTCATTATTTAGATAATATTGTTCTTCTGAATATTCAAAATAATCAAATATCTTAGTTAATTTATTATATAAATATTTATATTTTTTATAATATAAAACTATAAAAACTGATTCTATAACCAATGCAAAGGCATAGAAAATATCTACATATCTTCATTCCTTAAAATAACCTAATTTTATTTGAGACGCAAGTTTATTGTATGCATCCAAATTTACAATTAATTCGTTTATAAAAAATAATAAGAGTATAATAAAAAAGGACATAATCATATTCTTAAATATAAATTTGTTTTCTTTTAAATATAATTGACCTCCTTTTTTAAATAGTACATTTGTTTGCCTTGCTTCTGTTATACTAACAAGTTTTTGACACTTATAAATAATGAAATTAGTGAATGAGTTTGTATTAAATAATATAATGAAAGAAAGCACTAAGATGTTTGTTGATATAATCACCCCTAAACACATTAATATAAATAAAAATAGTGACATAAAGCTTCCTTAAATATCAAATGTATATTAATCACTTTGTTCTTCGTTAAAAAAATTAACATAATCAAAATACAAACCTTGATAATATTCACTATGCTCATCTTTTCATGATTTGTGCATATCAAAAATAAAAAAAGCAAAAACATCATATGCACTTTCTTTAAATATTTCTTTAACTCTTTGTGTTGTCAGTACCCTTACCCTGACATCAAAAAAGTTTGTTCTAAAATATATATAATTATTTGTGGTAAGCCCGTTGTTAAAGTAAATAGTATTATCAAGCATATATTCACAATCGATTATTTTGCTACTTTTGACTTTTTCATCAAAGTGTTTTCTGACTTTTCTCCCTATATGAAAGCACTGAAAGTAATAATGAAATGTAAAAATATCAGTAATGATATATGTAATAAAGTTTACCATAAAAATTATTATCATTTCTGGTGCTGTTTTTGTATTAAAATACTTGTCTAGTAGGATGAATGTTATTGTTAAAATAATATGTGTAACAAAACGAAAAATTATTGCTATTACTCAATAAAAAATTTCCTTATTATAAGATATAAGATACTTTCTAAACTCATATCATCCCTTTACAAAGTTTATATGATACTCTTTTGTTTTTTGACTTATATCTCTGCTGTATGTATCTTTTGCTATAAAAAAGAAACTTTGATATCTTTTTGTATATGCAATTATAAAAACAGGATAGAAAATAACCGCAAAACAAGCATTTATTATCAACAAAATAAAAACATATTCAAACATTTTATCCTAAATTATCTGTTTTTGTTTTATTAGGTAATTTTCTTATATATCATTCATTTAATTTTTTATTATATATCTTTTGCATCCCTCATGCATAAAGCATTCAATCAGGTTTTGCTAACATTTGTTCTAAGGTTAATACTTCAGATGTTTTAAGATTTTTAAAAACTAAATTCTTTCCTCCTTTACCGCCTTGATTATAAGGTTTATCAATTGGTGTTTCTTTTACTACTACTCATTCAACTCTTTTAATATTTTCTAAATTTATCGCTATTGTTTGTAACTGATTCTCTAATTCTGATAAAAAGTTATTTATCTTTTTATTTTTCTCTTCCATACTATCGATTTCTCTTTTTGTTAAATAGATATCAATTGAATCAAGAACAAATCCTGTTGTATGTAAAAAAGCTTTTTTGAAAAATGTTTTATATGGTACTTTTTCAATTGCTCAAAATTTACCTTTATAATTCTTTACTGCAGAAAAAACATTTCAAGTTCACCCAGAAATAACATTTTTACCATATGAGTAACCTGATAATGCTTCATCTTTCGAACTTTTTTTAGGAAACTGAAATATTTCTGATAATAATTTATGATTCTTTATATATTTATCCCTTCTGGATTCTAATATACTAATTGCAACACTTAATCCAATGGATGCACCTGCTGATAATGCAGTACCAAAAAAACCTAATCCAAAGCTAAAAATACCTGCAAAAAAGCTAAATATAGATACAGCAGACATCGCTATTTGTGCATTTAGTAATCTTTTTATTATATTGTTATACCAAAGTATATTATCATTTATATCTATATAAAGTTGTTTTATATCTTGTGATTTGGATTCAAATTCAAAAAATTGTTTTGTTAGATTTTTTGAATTCATTTCATTACTATCTATGTTTATTACATAACCATTATTCGCATCTAGAACGGTTCTTTGTATTGTAGATTCATTATTATTTAACTTTGCTACTTCTTTTTTAACTGTATGTACACCAGATTTAAAAGTATTTAAGGACTTTGTTAATTCGTTCTTAAATTTTTTATATCCTGTCTCGTTAAGATAGTTATTTATATTTTCTTGTTGGTCTTTTGTAATCAGATTATTTGTTTTATAAATATCCAAAAAATTATTCATTATTTCTTTATAATCATCTAAGGAAATTTCGCTAATTGGTTTATTAATACTTTTATTCTTTTTAATAATTCCTTCCGATATTTTATCTAGTATATTTTCTTTATTTTTAAAAATATCTTTAGATAATTTTTCTATATATTCTATATTTAAATCCTTATCAGGGTGTTCCTGAATTTTCGGAAAACTTGTTTCTAATTTTACATCATTGTTGTTAATACCAGTTAACCCGCTCAACCCAGAAGTGACATCAGCTATTTTAAAAATAATATTCTTCATTTTATTCCTTTCTTATATAAATAATTCTATCAAAGAATCCAACATAAATGGTTTATTTGTTGAATTTATTTCACTTTTATGATATGTATGTTGTATATGTATTATTGATTCGGTATTTCTTTATGATATAAATTCCTTATATAAAATAATTCATTATAATTTGTCTATATAGGGGTTATATGAAGAAAAAATTAAAAAGTTTATTGATATTATCAAGTTTAACAACTTCTACTATCGCAGTAAGTTGTGGAACAACTACATTTGCTAATACAAATAGATCTGGTGGAAGTGATTCTGTAACATCAGATAAGAATAAGAAACACGAACCTTCTCCACAAGAATTAAGGGATAAAGCAATCGAGTTGTTTGTAAAAGAAAATAAGATTAATGATAATTATTATAAATATAATGGACGAAAAGATAATAATCCGTTCTTAAAAGATTGGGATTATTGGTTTAAAATCCCTGGTTATAGCATTAAAAACTATGATGCTGATGATGTAAGAAATTGAAGATTACATATTACTAGACCTTATATGAACATCGGGGATTTTGGTAAGATCAACGATGCATTTGATGCAAAAATTAATGGTGGAGTCGATCAAAGTTTATGAAAAGCAAAGAAGCAAAAATTTAATGATTGAGCTAAGGCCGAGTTTGGTTTTATTAAGCCGAATCCTGATGTTGATATAGAAGTATCGATGAAGAATTATAACGGGGATTTATATCAACTAATTAACGATGTGGTAAATGATAAAATAAATATCGATGAACAAACAAAAGAAAATTTTTATAATGAAGTTTTAGCGTATTTAAAACATAATGAAAATAATGTGATAAATGGTTATGATAATATTTATTTTGATAAAAATAAGTTAAATAAATTAACTGATAATGATCTAAATACCTTAGCAAATGAAAGTAAGAATCAATATCAAAATAAATATCTTAGATATTTTGCGAGTGTACCTAACGATGAAAGTGGGGTTAAGATTGCTGATACGGTACTTAATGATGTAAAGAAAATGTTATCGTTTTTACCAACTAATTTTGTTAATCAAATTGAAGGTAAACGTGAGTCGAATCCTGCTGATCCGAGTTTAGCAAACTTAATGGCTAATAATTATTATGCGCAAATGATTCGAACCTGATATTCATATAAGTTTACTGATTATAAAGAAAGTAGAAATTTTAATCAAAATATTTCATATTCTCCTATATTAACTACTGATTCTTTATATACATATAAGGGGTTTGTGCAACATCCGATCGAAAATTATAATTATAATATTAATTATATTGATAATGCTTATGCTACAAGAAAATATAGCAATGAACAAAAACAACAATTAAAAAAATGAGCTGTGAATCCAAAAGAATCCGATGCGTTTAAATATAGTTTTTTACCATGAACTTTTAATTTAAACGGGGTGTATGATCCAAAGGTTAATTTAACAAGTTATGATCTAGCATTAAAAGCACATAATGATCCGTTATTAAATGATCTTAAAGATCCAAATGAAAAACAAAAACAACAACAAGATGCTAATACAATTTCTTATGCTCCAATTTCGATGTTCGATGCGATAACTGATTCTGGTGGTAAATTTATGGCCGTCGATGAGAATCAAAGAAAATATTATATTAGTTTAATAGAATATAAGCAAGTGTTGAAAAAATTAAATGATGCTCTAAAATTAATGGATTATAAGAAAAACGGTGATCAACAAGCATCTAAGATCGAAAAAATTGAAGAACTTAATAAAAATAATGATGCTAGATATGTTGAACAAAAAAAGATATTTAATGATTTTAAAATAAAGTTAAATACATATACTGCAGCATTAATAGCGATTTTAGATATTAATAACTTTTTAGGGATTGAAAGTGTGTTCCCGCAAACAAAGGATCTAAAACAAATTTTAGTGGATATGTTACCTTATGGTAAAAATAGTAATTTCGAGTTTAGCTATAAGGATGCTAATGAAAAACTTAATAACGAAGTGCTGGGGTGGTATACTGTGTTAAGTAATGGTGAAGCAAAAGATACATTACTTGATGGATTCTTGCTGGGGTATGATGTAGATGCTAATATAGCATTTAATGTTGCATCATATAATTATTTATTTACTTATTTAAATACTATTTATGCTAAAAATAATTTAGAAAAGATAAATAGAATTAATTATAGTGAGTATAAAAAAGAACTAGCTAAGAATAATAAAGTAAAGGCTAAAGAAATTATTAAAAAGGTGCTGGTGTAATTTGTATAGTAAGTATAAGTGCATATTTCTTTTCCATAAAATTTGCAGATATAAAAAGTTTAAATGATTTTTTATATCTTTTTCTAGATTACTTTCTTCTTTTCTTATAAAATAAAAATGTAAGAAATCATATAGGTAATTAATTTCTTACAAAATTTTATGATAAGGAGATATTATATTGAAAAATAAGATTAAAAAAATATTATCTATTTCTTCTGCTTCTTTCTCTTTACTTGTTACTTCTTGCTCATATTCACAAAAAGACTCTAATAAATATAATAAAGATGATATAGGCAATTTTTATTCATATATACTGTCTTATAAAAAAGACAATATGATTAAAGATATTAACGATAATTATTTTTATTATATGTGGAAAAACAATAAAGAAGATGCTGGTAAATTTGAATATTTATTAAAAAATAAATATTCATATATTAATTCAGTTGAAGAATTAAATAAACGGTTTTTAGATAAGTTTAATTTGTCTTTTGTCAAGAAATACTATAATTTGTTCAAAGACAAGGTAGTTTTTGATATAAATAATTTAACAGAAGAAAAATTAAAGGAAATTAATCTAGAAAAGTTTAAAGAAATTTATTTAAATAACCAAGATATTGTTGAATTCTTTAAAACGAAAAATTTATTAATGTATGAGGTTTGAGTAAACGATGATAAAATTCCAAATTTGGTATTAGTTCCTGACTATAAAAGTAAAGGTGAAAAATAATTTGACATTTTTTGTTGTTGATTTTTATTTATTAGGTGAAAACCTTCCTTTGGATTATAAAAATAGAGACCCAAAATTGTTAATGAACATAAAATATATTGACAAAAGCAAATCAGTAACGATTAAAAAAGCTACAAAACAAGAAATTTTGAATCTTTATAAATATTTACCTTCAATTATAACAACTGATAAAGCTGATGTATAAGTTTATTATATAAACACAAAAAGTCGTAATATAAAAAGTTGAATTCACTTGTCATAAAAATACAAATAACTTTTATAAATACCTTAAAATTTTAATAAAAAATGATAACAAGAATTAATAAAAGGACATTTTTAAATGTCCTTTTATATTTAAATATAACAATTCATAAAATTTGTTTATAATATGATAAATAAATTATATTAGAGGAAAAATGATTAAATATAAACGAATCTTAATAAAACTTTCTGGTGAAGGTTTTGCTAACAAAGAAAAACACCTAGCAATTGATAACGAACTTGTTAAGAAAATTGCCATACAATTAAAAGAAATTGTAAAGCAAGGTGTACAAGTGTCTATTGTTATTGGTGGTGGTAATTTCTGAAGAGGTGCATCTGCTGAAAAAAATGGTATTCCTCGTAATCGTGCCGATTACATCGGGATGCTCGCTACCATAATGAATGGTTTAGCGCTTCGTAGTGGTTTTGAGCTTGTGGGACTTAAAGCAAGGGTGCAAAGTTCATTGAACATTGATGCTCGTGTTGCGGAAAACTATGTAAATGAAAAAACAATGAAATACCTTGAAGATGGAGAGGTTGTAATCTTTGTCGGTGGAACTGGTCGCCCTTATTTCACCACTGATACTGCATCTACATTATATGCATCTGAAATTGGTGCAGAAGTTATTTTAATGGGTAAAAATGGAACCGATGGGATTTATGATAGTGATCCTAAAACAAATCCGAATGCAAAAAGATATGATAAAATTACATATAATGAAATACTTGAAAAAAAATTACAAGTTATGGATTTAACTGCCACTAGTATGGCTCGTGATAACAATATTAATTTAATTATATTTAACTTACTCGAAGAAGATTCAATATTAAAAGTTTTAAAAGGACAAATAACACACACAGAGGTAATTAAATAATGGATATAGAAACTTATTTATTAGAACTACAAGAAAAATCTGAAAAAGCAATTAGTCATTTTAAATTTGAGATGTCAAAAATTTCTACTGGTAGAGCCAATCCACAACTTATTAAAGGGATTCGGGTAAACTATTATGATGTTCCCACTCCACTTGATGAATTAGCAAACATCTCAGTTCCTGAACCACAACAACTTTTAGTTAAGCCTTATGATATGGCATCAGTAAAAGAAATTGCTAAAGCTTTAGATAAAGCAAATCTTGGGATTCCCCCCGTTGATGAAGGTAATCAAATTAGACTTACATTTCCATCTTTAACAACTCAACGTCGTAAAGAGATGATCAAGAACTTAGCAAAACTAACTGAAGCAACTAAAATAGGAATCCGTAATGCTCGTCAAGAAATAAATAAGATGATTAAAGCAAATGAAGAACTTTCTGAGGATGAAGAAAAGAAATACTTAGATGCTGTTCAAAAAGAAGTAGATTTATTAATTGAAAAAGTCGTTCAATTAACCAAAGAAAAAGAAAACGAACTACTAAACAAATAACAAGCTCCGGTGCAAAAATTTGTGGTTTGTTTTTTTTTTTTTTTTTGTATATAATAAAGGAAATATTCACATTTATACAAGGAAGATTATGGAAAATAATACTAAATATGAACTAAAACAAAGAACAATTAAAGATATTATTTATGAACTTTCTCAGGATAAACTTATAATTCCCGAAATGCAAAGACCTTATGTTTGAAAAGACAAACAAGTAAGTGATTTGTTCGATTCCTTATATCATGGTTTCCCAATAGGTTATATAATAACAAACAGACCTCGTAATAATGATATAAAACGGAAGAGTTATGTTTCAAATGATGATTTTGAAACTGTTTTGATTGATGGTCAACAAAGGTTAACTGCTCTAAATGCAATAATTAATGGTTTAGAAGTCTTGGATGAAAATTATAAAAAAAGAAGAATAATTGTTTCTTTTAACCCCTTCCCTAAGAAAAATGAAGAGATTTTTAAAATACAAAATGCATATACAAAAAATAGTAAAAAATGAATATCTGATATTTCAGATATATTTAAAGGTCATTCTCATTATAAAGTTTGTCAAAAATATATTAATGATAATCCAGAAATAACTATGGAAGATATCGATAGCAAAATAGATAATTTAAAACATAAAATATGATCAACTAATATTGGGGTAATTGAAATAAAAGAATATGTTGATCTGGAAACGCTTACAGAAATTTTTATAAGGATAAATTCCAAAGGGACACCTTTAAAGCTTTTGGATTATTCAATAAGTAAAATTTCTGCAAATAAAAATTACGGAACAAATATAATTAGAGTTATGAATTATTTTTCTGAAATCCTAAAAACCGATAATAATATTTACAGAGAGATTGAAAAAATTGATCCAGATTTTTTTAAAACTGAAATGGGTCAGAAAATTACTTGACTTAGTAATATAAATAATAATGATTATATTTATAAACCATCAGTGAATGATATATTATTTGTTTCATTTTCTCATATTTTTGATAGAGCAAAAATGAGCGATCTTGTTGAATTATTATCTGGTAGGGATTTCGAAAAAAGAGAATATATTCCAGAAAATATACAAAGTAATTTTGAAAAAATTATTAATGGAATTTCGAGTTTTATAGACAAATATAATTTCAATACTTTTACACAAGCAATCAAAAATATAGGATTTAAAAATATAAAAATCAATAAAAATTCTGTTGTAATAAATATTGCTTATATAGTCTTTTTAAAGCTTAGAAAACTTTCTCGTCTTGGTATGGAAGAAGTTAAAAAATACACTGTTAAATGGTATATAATGTCTTTATTAACAAAAAGATATAAAGATAGTTATGTTGATCAAGTTATTAATGATTTAAGAAATATAAAAGAATTAGGAATCGAAGTGATATTAAGAAAAATAGATCAAACAGAATTGACAACTGATTTTTGAGAACTAAGACTTCCTGAACTCTTAGATACAAGTATACAAGAAAATCCTTTTCTAAAATGTTATTATGCCGCCTCAGTTGCTAATGGCAATAAAGGATTTCTTACTCCTTGATTAACACAAGAGGATATGTTAAAAAATTTAATCAGTGACAAACACCATATTTTTCCCAAACAATATTTAATTAATTCTTCTAATGAATTTAATGAATATTCATTTTTATCTGAGAAAAAATGATACAACCATTCTGCTAACTTAGTATATTTAGAAAAGAATATAAATATTAAGATCAAAGACAAAGCACCTAATGTATATTTTAAAGAAATAATTCAAGATATAAAAACAAATAATTCTCTTTTCCTTGGTAGAAAGATTTCCTTAGAAGAATTGGATGAAAATCTCGATGAAAACTGTATTCCAAAAGATATAATAAACTGAACATATAAAGATTATAAAGATAAATTTTTGCCTGAAAGAAGAAAATTAATGGCGAAAAAAATTAAAAAATGATATGAGAATATTTAGATTTTAAAGTATTATGTAAATTTTCTTTCTTTAATACCACATTAATAAATAAAATCCTTATACTATTCATAAGTAGGACGCCTAAGGGACCACTCGGCGTCTTATTTTAAAAATATGCCGTTTTTTTTGCTAGGTTAAAAACAGCAAAAATTTAGGTTCTAATCAATGCCACTATAACCTTCTACTTTATTTTAATTATTTTTCTTAAAGAAAATGTTAACTAACTCTAGTTTTTATCAACCAATTTTACTCCAACCCATTCTTATTCTTAAAATACATCTTAATTGGACAACCTTTGAAATTAAAGGTAGCTCTCAATTGATTTTCTAAAAACCTTTGATATGAAAAGTGTAAGAATTTTTTATTATTTACAAAGAATGTAAAAGTAGGTATTTTTGATAATTCTTTACGAACATAATAAATATTTAATCTTCCACCATTAAACGGTTGTGCTGGTTGAATAAGTTGTGTTTCAAGCACTAAATTAGAAAGCAACGACGGTTTTATATCTCTTTCCATATTTTCACGAACTTCTGATAAAGTTACTATCAACTTATTAATTCTTTGATTAAATTTTGCTGAAATAAATACAAAAGGAACTCATGGAACAAAATGAAATTTATTTCTCATTTTCTTTTCATAATCAGCCATTGTATTTGTTTGTTTTTCAACTAAATCTCATTTATTTATTACCACAATTATTGGTTTTTCATTCTCTAATGCATATCCTATAATTCTAGAATCAAAATGTGATACTTCTTGTTGTGTCGCATCGATTACTATCAAAGACAAATCAGCTTCTGATAGCGAATTCATTGCTCGCATTAAAGCATAATGATCAACACTTTCAATTAATTTTGATTTTTTTGTTATTCCTGCTGTATCAATCACATTATATAGTTTATGGTCTATTTCAACAGTTGATTTAACACTATCTCGTGTGGTTCCTGCAATTTCTGAAACAATTGAACGATACTCTTTAGTTAAATTATTAAGTAGCGAACTTTTACCAGCATTAGGTTTTCCGATAATCGCTAAATTAAAATAATCATTTTGGTCTTCATCGCTGAAATCAAGATATTCTAAACACTTATCTAAAACTTCACCAACACCTTCACCATGTAATGCAGAAACAGGATAAATATGTTCAACTCCTAAAGCATATCATCCATAATCGAATTGCTGGTTGTTTTCTAGTTTGTTTGCTACAGCAATAATAGGTTTATTACTTTTTCTTAAAATATTCATTATGAATAAATCATCATTACTTATTTCGTTTGTTCCATCAAAAATAAAAACAATAACATCTGCTTCTTCAATCGCTATTTTTGCTTGAATCTGGATTTGTTCTTGAAAAGGTTTATTTTCAATTTCAATTCCGCCGGTATCAATTAATTTGATTTCATGACCTGATCAAGTAATTTTTTCATACAATCTATCTCTTGTAACACCTGGTTGGTCATAAACAATTGATATCTTTTTACCTATAATACGATTAAATAAGGTGCTTTTTCCTACATTAGGTTTTCCAATAATTGCAACTGTATTATGCATCTTTTGACCTTTCTTTAACCAAATCCATAATCTTTGCTATCACTTCTTCTATCTCTAAATTAGTACAATCAATAAATACTGCATCTTCAGTTTTATGTAACGGATCAACTTCACGATTCATATCTTGTTCGTCTCGTTTTTTTACTTCATAAAGCACTTCTGCAAAACCTGTATTATAACCTAATTCCTGATTTTGCTTCATTCTACGCTTTGCTCTTTCTTCTTCTTCTGCTCATAAAAAGATTTTTACTTCAGCATAGGGCATAATTTTAAAAGTTGTATCCCTCCCATCGATAATATATCCTTTACGTTTTTTAGTAAGTTGTTGAATATAATCAACCACGAACTCTCGCACTGCAGGAATTTTAGCTACAGACGGAGTTATTTGTGAGATATAATCGGCCCTTATAGCTTTTGATACATCAATTCCTTTTAATTCAATTCTGTCATTTTCTAGCAGTTTAATCATACCTTTTTGTAATGTCTTAATAACATTTTCTTGATCACGAGAATCAACACCATTATCAATGGTGTTTTTTGCGATTGCCCGATATACACTACCACTATTTATAAAAGTGAAACCATATCTGCTTGCTATTTGCTTACTTACTGTGGATTTACCTACTCCAGATGGCCCATCTATTGCAATATTAACTTTCATCACTACCTCCAAGTTTCTTTTTCTTTATTCTTACTTTTGTAGTATTTGATATATTGTGTTCTTCTGAAGCTAATGTATCAATTAAATATTGTGCTTTATCTTTTTCAATAAATTCTATATCATCTACATATGAGTCGTTTTGTTTATCGAATTTAATTTTTAAGTCTATATAACCTTGTAATAATTCTTTATACAAATAATTAAAATCGAAATCAAAAACTTCTTGTTTTTCTATTAATTTGGATTCGATACTAACATTTTGCTGATATTTATAAGCTGAATTAATGTTCTTTTTGAATCATTTTTGCTCTTTTTTTAGTTCATCATTTCCTGATTGAGATAGCAGAATTAGGTTATCTAAAACATCCTTATCTTCGTTTGAATCATCTACTTTTGAACCATTAAAATTCATATAGTTATTTTACTTTATTTTTTATATTTTGAAATAACAAAAAGCACATTATAGTGCTTTACAGTTATTTTTTAAATAATTCAAGGTATTCTTCATAACCTTCATCTTTTAATTTATCTACGGGAATAAAACGCAATGATGCAGAATTAATGCAGTACCGAAGTCCACCTAATTTTCTTGGACCATCATTAAATACATGTCCTAAGTGTGAATTGGCATTTTTACTTTTTACCTCAGTTCGAATCATATTATGTGAATAATCGCTATGTTCTGTTACAACATATTCATCTATCGGTTTACTAAATGCTGGTCACCCACATCCTGAATTAAATTTATCTTGTGATTTAAAAAGTGGTGTTCCATCAACGATATCCACATAAATTCCTTCTTCAAAATGTTCATCATATTCATTTGAATATGGATGTTCTGTATATCCTTCTTGAGTTACTTTATATTGTAATTCTGTAAGTTCTTTTAAACGTTGTTCTTTTTTCTTTTGTTCCATATTTCCTTTCAAAAAATTATTTTTTTTAAGTTGTTCGGTTTCTTTTGTTTATAAATTCACATTCATTTTATTATAAATCCTATCAAAACAAATGATAGATATACAACTACAACAAAGGTGTTGGTCTCATCTCAGTTGTTACCTAATATGTTTGGTACTAAGAAAAATAAAATTAAAGTTGAAATTCATAAAATATTAACTATATATATTGTTTTTTCTCATCATGGGATTTTAGATATTTGTTTCTTTTTTTCTAAAATTAATGCTACAACAGCTGTTAAAGTATCTTCAATTAACAGTGCTAAACTATTTACTTTTATAACAGCTGTAAAGAACGGGTTATCATTATCTTTTGTTTTGCTTAAAAGGGTTGGTACTAATCATAAAACAAGCATTGCTATAAATGTAATAACTGCTGTTAAAATGATTGCATTACGGTATTCACCGTGTTTATTATGATCTGCATATTTTGGATTAATATGATTATCTAATGCAAGCGGAATTAACTTTCTTGCTGTAGATACCGTTTGTGTAATTTTATACCCTATATCATTAAATATAAATCCAATAATAAACACAATCGTTCCTGTAATATTCATTACAAGATAATAAATTTGTGAAAATTCATTGTTATTTGAATCAAACTTTATTGCTAAATAAACACTATAAAATGCTAAGTAAACAACTGCTACAATTCCTAGGGAAACAAATAAAATTCTTTTAAAATTTTTAAATTCTGCGTCTTTTGCCATAGAAGCCATATCTTCAATTCCTGCAAAAGCAAAAATAAAAACTAAAATACTTCCAAAAATCATTGTAGATGTTGCTTTTTTTGTTGTTTCATAAACAACTGTATATCCACCTGGTTTTATAACCGAAAGATATACTAAGTTTACAAAACCTATCAACAAAAATGCTCATTTTACAGCAGATGTTAAAAATACAACTTTTGTATTAAGTGATAATCCTTTGGTTGATATCAATATTAATGCACCAAAGAAGATAAATGCAATGACCCTTATAATCCATATTATAGTTATATAATTTGAAATAGTTTTAGGTATTACTAATTCAAAAGTTTGCGCTAAAAACAAAGGTGACACAGATGATAAAACAGGTGATTGTAAGAATTGATTTCAACCAATGAAATAACAAAAGTTCTTTACAAAACCTTTTTTAAATTTATATCATTTGTTTTCAACATTTGACTGTTCTTCAAACAAGGTTGAATCAAGGTGTCTTGCATAAGCATATGAACCACCATAATGTTCTTTAAAAGCATTCCCTAAACGAGCAAATACTAATGCAGTTCCTATCAT
The DNA here is from genome assembly GCF_054353875.1 of Mycoplasma sp. 4013. Classification (NCBI taxonomy): domain Bacteria; kingdom Bacillati; phylum Mycoplasmatota; class Mollicutes; order Mycoplasmatales; family Mycoplasmataceae; genus Mycoplasma; species Mycoplasma sp. 4013. Next base: position 78,349 of record NZ_JBTHHK010000001.1, read on the forward strand.
TGTAAGCAAACAAAGAACGATAACTAAATATCCGTAAAATCCTATATTTAGTATTTCTGAAAAAGTTGTAAGGAAACCTAAACCAACAATAAAGTTGATAGTGAAAAAAGTAAATGATTTTTCACTAAAATGTTTTTTCACTATTGCTTAAACTCTAATTGTTTTTTGGGTTTCTTCTTCTCAAAAACTACTTCATATATTTCTTCATAATTAGATACAGGAATATAAGTTAACTTTTCTTTAATTTCCATAGGAACATCAATTAAGTTTTTTACATTTCCTGTAGGTATAAAAACATATTTTAAGTTTTTAGAAGCGGCAGCAAATGATTTTTCTTTTAGGCCACCGATATCTAAAACATTACCTCTAAGAGTTATTTCACCTGTCATACCTATTTCAGATGATACAATTCGTTGTGATAATGCTGATATTAATGCAGTGGTAAATGTCACTCCTGCACTTGGGCCATCTTTTGGTACTGCTCCTTCAGGCACATGAATATGAATTGTTGTTTCATCAAAATTAAAGTCTGTAATACCATATCTAGCAGCATTTGCACGCACATATGAAAGTGATATATTAGCAGATTCTTTCATAACATCTTTTAATGAACCTGTTAATTTAATTTCTCCTTTTCCTGGATAAGTATTAACTTCAATTTGCAAGGTTGATCCACCAACTGATGTATATGCTAAACCATTAACTACACCAGGGGTTTTGTATCCATCATTTTCATTATCTTTAAATTTTTCGGGTCCTAAAAGTTCTTTTAAATCATTTATTTTTACCTCGAATTGTTTATTTTTTAGTTTTGGTAATTCGAGTTTTTTAAGCACGAATTTGCGTGCTAATTTATCTAAGACACGTTTTAATCCACGAACTCCGGCTTCTTTGGTATAGTTTTGAATAATGTATTTCATTGTGTCTTCAGAAATCTGCATAAAGTCGCTACTTGCCCCAACTTGTTCTGTTACTTTTGGCATCAAGTGTTGCTGTGCAATTTTTAATTTTTCAGTTAATGTGTAAGCAGATAATTCGATAACTTCAACACGGTCTATTAAAGCATGAGGAATGTTTTCATAATAATTAGCAGTCGCAATAAAAATTGCTTTAGATAAATCGTATTCATGTTCTAAGTAGTGATCTTGAAACTTTGTATTTTGTTCTGGATCTAAAACTTCTAACATCGCAGATGCCGGATCCCCTTTATTTGTTGAAGCCATTTTATCAATTTCATCTAATAAGATAACTGGATTAGAAACAGAACATTGTGAAATAGCTTTGATAATCTTTCCCGGCATTGCTCCTACATAGGTTCTTCTGTGTCCACGGATTTCGCTTTCATCATGCACTCCTCCAAGAGAAATTTTTACAAACTTTCTGGATAATGATTCTGCAATTGCTTTAGAAAGCGATGTTTTTCCTGTCCCAGGTGGCCCAACTAAACAAATAATAGGGACATTATTAAATGTTTTATCATTTTGTTTATTAGAATCCTTAAACAAATTCATATCAATCTCATAATTTTCATCATAAGGTAATTTATTTTCTTTTTTCTTTTTATTTCTTTCTGTATTAATAATAACAGCGATATATTCTAAAACACGTTGCTTAACTTCTTCAAGTCCATAATGATACTTAGAAAGAGTTTTTTTAGCATGATCTAAATCTAATAACTCTTTTTGTGTAAGTCTTCATGGTAGTCTTTTGAGATGATTGACATAAGTTTTTGAAATATTTGCTTCTGGTGATGTAGCCATCATTTCGTTCGCTCTCTTTGTTTCTTCAGCAATAATTTTCTTTACTGATTCAGGGTAACGGAAAGATTTATTTTTATCTTTTAACTCTTTTGCATAATCATCATCATCGCTTGGATCAACATTCATTCCTTCTAATTCATCTTGTATATATTTTAATTTTTCACGAAGTACATATTCTTTATGTTGACTTGCCATTTTATCTGTCATCTTTTGAGTCATTTGTGATTCTATATCAACATTTTGACTCATCATACCTGTTGCGGATGCAATTAATTTCATTAAAGAAATAATGTTAAATTTATAAAATGCAGCAAACTTTTCATTTATTTCGGGTGATAAAAATGATAAAAAAGTAAATAAAAACTTAATTTTTTCTTCTCTTGTTTTTAATTCAAAGTTCGGATAATATGAATTAATAAGTGCAGAAAGGTCATCGGTTGTATATGGTTTTTTTGTTATCGGATTATATTGAAAAATAATATTAACTGATTGTGTTTCTTTTATACCAGGGATTTTTTCAGTATCCCTTATCCCTTTTAAAGCAGAAAGCATTGCATCTAAATCATGATTTTGTGGTAATAAGTCAAATTTATAAACTTCATTTGTTTCATCAGAATTAGGTTCTTCAGGAACAAACTTTACTTCACCCGAACAAACTCTGACTAATTGTTCTTCATATAGTTTATCTCCATCTCCTTCTTTAACAGGTTGATAAGTTTCTAACAAAACATAACCATCTTCATCTGTTTCTGCGAAACCATATTCTTTTATGTTAAAAAAACCTAAAACTTCATATGTCAACATACATTTTTGATCTCGTTCTGAATCTTTTACAGGAGGTTCAAGTGGTTCTGCCTTTAAGAATTTAACAAATACTGCTTTACTTTCTAATTCATGCTCATTATTTGTAAACGAAATAACAAATTTATGTTCTATATTTGTTTTAGGAATAACTAAAGCGCCAGATGAATACAAATTAAATGCATCTGTTTCTATTTGATGAATACCTTTTGGAAAAGACATTCAGTTTGTATCAACAACTAATAATGGGTATATGTTTTTATTTTTCATTATTCTCCTTATTTTATGACAAAATTAATTAATTTCTTAGGTATAAATATTTTTTTAATAATTTGTTTTCCTTCTAATCATTTTGTAACTTCTTTTTGTGCTTTTTCTATAACTTCTGATTCGCTTGAATTTATATCAACCAATATTTCCCCGCGGACTTTACCATTTACTGTTATACCATAACTTAATTCGTTCACAATTAATGCTGATTCATCTATACTAAAATCATCTAAGTTTCTTAAATTAAAATATTTTTCTGAATATTCTCAAGCAAGGTGTGGAGCAAAAGGTTCTAAAATATTCAAAACGACATAATACATCTCTTTTAATAAAGCAACATCTTTAATCGTATCGTACTCATTAAATGTTTCCATTACTCATGCAATAACAGTATTAAATGCATATTCATTTTCTCTTTTGTTAAAGACATCTAAATATTTTTGCATCCCTTGATAAAGTTTTCTTCTTGCATTCTTTTCTTGTGAAGATAACTTTTCTATATTTATTTCATCTAAGGTTGTATTTTCAGGCAATTCATTAATCCTATCACTTAGTCGATTCAAAAACTTAAAACATCCATTTAGTCCTGCATCACTTCAATCTAATTCTTTTGCTGGTGGAGCAGCAAAAAAAACAAACAATCTGGTTGCATCAGCACCATATTTTTCTATCATTTCTTTCGGTTCCACTACATTACCTTTTGATTTTGACATTTTTGCACCATCTTTTAACACCATTCCTTGTGTTAAAAGATTTAAAAATGGTTCGCGATAATTTATTAAACCAAGGTCAGCGAGTGCTTTAGAAAAAAATCTAGCATATAAAAGGTGTAAAATCGCGTGTTCTATACCACCAATATATTCATCTACTTGATTTCAGTAATTTAGATTTTCTTTGATAAATAAGTTGTTATTTCTTTGTTTTTGCGGTGTTGTATATCTCATTCAATATCAACTTGATTCAAAAAATGTATCAAGTGTATCTGTTTCTCGTTTTGCACCCATACCACAACGATAGCATTTAGTCTTTACTCATTCATTGTTTGTTAAAATAGGATTTCCTTTTCCGGTGAATTCAACTTTTTCGGGTAATAATATAGGTAAATCTAATTCAGGAACCGGTATAGTTCCACACATTTGACAATGAATTAAAGGAATTGGTGTTCCTCAATATCTTTGCCTCGAAATTCCTCAATCTCTAAGATTATATTGAACTACCTTTTTTAGTTCTTTTTCTAAAACAACATAATTTTTAATTTTGTTTTTTACACTTATGCTATTTGCATTCATAAATGATAAATGACTTTCATTCTTACTTGAAGCAAATTGTGCTTCTTTTGCAGAAAAACTTGCGAAATCTGTTATATAAACATCTAAAAAATCATGAGTAACTGGATTAATAACTTGAAATGGTGTTTTTATTGACAATTTCTTACCAAAAATTTTGTTAATCACACAATTATTTATTTCGTCAAGTATTTTTTGTTTTTTTTCGTTCAAAAATCCCTGATTTTTTAGTTTTTTCACAAGTGGGTGTTTAAAATTTATAGCCAAAAAGTCTGCATTTACAATATTTTGATAATCTTTTTCAAAAACAACTATTTCAAAATCTTTATTTGCAGATTCTAAGATAATTTTATATACTTCTTCTCTACCAATTCAATTTTTTTGCATTGTCAAAACTTGTTGGGGTCAATGATTTTCTAATGTTTTCAAATCATTTAAAAGTTCATCAGCATACTCAGTTATTTTTAAATAATATGTATCCATTTCTTTTTGCACAACATTTTCATTGCAACGTCAACATTTATTATCAACTACTTGTTCATTTGCTAAAACTGTATTATCATTTTCGCATCAATTAAGCAAACTCTTCTTTTTATAAATCAAACCTTTATTTCAAAGTTGAATAAATAAAAATTGTTCCCATTTTGTATATGTTGCATCTGCTGTAATACATTCTTGATCTCAGGCAAAAGATAAACCAAGTCTTTTTAACTCAGCATCCATATTTTTAATATTTTCATAAGTTCATTTTTTAGGATGAATATTATTTTTTATTGCTGCATTTTCAGCAGGTAAACCAAACGCATCTCACCCAAATGGATGAAATACATTGAACCCTTGACGACGATAAAAACGTGCCATCGCGTCACTTATAGCATAATTTTTAACATGTCCCATATGGATTTTCCCACTAGGATACGGAAACATACTAACTATGTATTTCTTTTGTAATGTAAAATTATTTGAAGGTTCAAAATTTTTAGAATCAAGTCAATATTTTTGTCATTTTTTTTCTATTTCTTCAAATTTATAAGACATTCTGCTCCTATTTTGTTCCAAAAATTCTATCCCCTGCATCACCTAAACCAGGTTCGATATAACCTTTATTATTCAACCTAGCATCAAGTGCAGATAAATATATATGAAAGTCTTCTCCAAAATGACTTAAAACATTATTAACACCCTCTTTAACTCCAACTAGGCACACTAACTGTACATTTGTATAACCCTCTTGATAAATCCGTCTAATCGCATCTACTGCTGAATTTCCTGTAGCAAGCATCGGATCAACTACTATAATTAAACTATCTTTTGGAACATTAGGCATCTTAAAAAAGTATTCGTTTGGTTGTAAGGTTTCTTCATCTCGATACATTCCAATGTGTCCTACTCTTGCTTGTGGAATTAAATTAAGTAAACCTTCTGTCATACCTAATCCAGCACGTAAAATGGGTATCAAAACTATTTCATTTGAAAATGTATCACCAACAAAGTCCTGTCCTAAAGCAGTTGTAATTTGTTTAGGTTTTGTTTTATAATTTCGCATAATTTCATAAACCATTAGCGAACCTATTTCATTTAAATTACTTCTAAATTCTTTGTGTGATGTATTTTTATCACGTAATTTAGTAAGTTTTATTTTAATAAGTGGGTGTTCTAAAATTTTAAGCATCATTTCTCCTAATTTCACATTATATAAATATTTTTATATTATATACTTTTTTATATTTTTCTAATTATTTATAAATGCAGTTGCATTTTTATTATTTATTTTTATCGAAAGAGAACCAAAAAAAGGACTAAATGCGAACTTTATAAGAAATTTCATTATATTTTTAAATAATCTAAAATATAAATATATAAATATAGGTAATTATGAAAAAGAAAACAAAAATAATTATAACTGCTGCTACATTAGCATCTTCTGCTGTTTTAGCAACAGCAGTAGGTTTAGGAGTGGGTTTAACTCATAATAATTTAACATTGGAATCACAAAAGAAATATCAAAATCAGTCTGTTATTAAAATAGAACAAACTATAGAATGAAAAGGTTTACCAACACAAACAAACGCTTATAAACCTGATTTAAGAAAGATTATAAAGGATGTAAAAGAAAAAGATTTCAATAAGTTTTTAACATCTTTTAAAAATTATTTAACGGACTGAAAAAATGCTTTTTTAAAGGTTTCACAGTTAAAAACATATTTATCAGATGCAAATATTTCCAAATATTTTACGTTAATCAATTCAAATATAAATGTAGATGAATCAATTAACCAGTTGCTTAATCAATTGAAAAGTGTGAATTCAAAAAACATAGATGAATATAAGGACAAAATTATTAATGAAGATGCTCAAATTAGTTCTACCATTGATAATTATGTAAAATTTAAAGCAAAATATGACACTTTTTTACAAGAAATAAGTAAATTTTCTTCATATTATGATTTATCAAATGATAAATTTTTACAAATTTTACTAAAACAAAATGGAATTAACGGTTTTAATTCTTTTTTGACTATTTTACAGTCAAATAAATTTGTTTTTGATGAAATTTCCAATATCAAAAATTCTCATCAAAATGTTCCAGAACTCAAGCAATATTTTGAACAATTTAACACATTAAATATATCAACAAAAAAGTTTGATGATATTAACAAATTGACTATACAATATCAAAGTATTTTAGAGCAAATAAATGCTGAAATTGATAGTTTAAAAAACAAAAATAAATCAAATACTCAACTAAACAATCTTAAAAATCAAGCAAAAAATCAAATAACTTCATTCAATCTTTTAACAAACGATACTAAATCACAATTTATTAATGCTATTGATAATGTATTAATTTCCAATGAAATTAATACACTTTTAAGTAGAGCAAATAAATTAAACAAAGAAAAAGAAAAATTAAATATACTTTTAGATAAATATAATCAATTAAAAACAGATAATGATATTAACTATATAAACAGCGATAATAAAACTAAATTAGATGAACAAATTTCAAAAAATTCATTTGATGATGCTTCTAATTCAAAATTATTAAAAAACATTGAAAATATAGTCACAGATAACAATTATCTAGAAAAACTAAATACATATATAAGTTTAATTTCTTCTTTTTTAAACAATATAAACGGTAATCAAGTTTACCAAAATGCTTTATCTGAGTTTAACAAAATCAAAGATAATAATAATTTTTCAGATGATTTAAAAAAGCAACTTGATGAATATATATCAACACAAAAAATAGCTGCTGATATTAATCAAAAGACCAATCAATTAAGTTCGTTTATAGATATTTTTAACAAGTTGAACATAACTTATAGCACTCAATTACAGTTAGATAAATCCAATATCAGTCAAGATGATTTAAATCAATTAAATTCACTTTCTGCTGCTGTTTTAAGGTTTTTTTCTTCTGATTTAAAACTTAAAACATTCGATCTAAATCATATCTTGAATCTAAGGGAAACACTTATTAATAACTTAGCTCTATGAAAGCAAAAACTCGATTCATTATTAGATAAAAAAGATAATCAAAATAACAATGATTATCAGAAACAAGCACAAAAACAACTTAATGTAAAACTTGATGATCGACTCTCAAAATATGATTTAAATCGTTATTTAACTTCTCTTTCTTTTAATCTTAAAAATACAAAATTATGGTTACAAGAGCCAAAAAGTAATCAATTTAACTATAAATTAACTGATATAAATTTAAAAGATGATAATAAAAATACTTTGATTTTAACATATCATGCATCTGCTAAAAATAATGTCTGAAGCGGTGATGTAACAAGTGAATTAAGCATTAATAATACTGAAAAAGATGTAAATAACATTATTAATGAATCATCGATTAAAAATCTCGATGAAATCTATAATATTAATTATTTTAATTTAGGTCTTTATAAAAAAAGTGATATTACATTACAAATTCTTAAAGATAACTTATCTATCAAACAAACATATATTAACAACTACTTTAAATTTAAAATCAAAGAAAATTCAACTACTTTCTTTGATTTAAATAATAAATTAAATTTGAATATAGAACTACTATTTAATAATCATATAATTAAAACATTAAATGTATCAAGTTTAAACTCAATAGATTTTTTACCTGAAGATAATCAAACTTTTGATGCTTCTATTTTCTTAAATAATGCTTTCAAACAAAGCGATTATTATAAACCTGTAAATCTTTATGTTAACCCTATTTATTTAGGTAACACAAAATATTACAACGAAACAGGAAGCAATGGACAATACAAAGAATACCACAATGCTTTTACAAAAGCAGGTTTATTTAGATGATGATTTTGAAAACATAACATTGAACCTTTTTATGAAAAAATAAAGAGTCAATTTAATAATAAAGATTTTTTTGTTGAACCAACAACAAAAAACAACGAGAAAAATTTTCCTTTACTTGATGATGCAGCAGATCATTCAAATAAACTTTCAGCAATGCAAATAAAAAACATTGTTTTAATGTGGTTTAAAGAAAACAATCCTTGAGTTAATTATAATATATCTTCTGATACTACTGTTGATTTAAAAACCACCAATAATCATCTTTTTGAAATCGATCCAGGAGATCCAACTAAATCATCTGCTATATTTAATTTCATTGTTACAAAAGGACAATTAAAAAAAGAAATCTCGCTTCGTTTTACAACACAAAATTTTGATAGAATTAATAATTTAACACAAAAACAGCAAAAAGCACTTGATAAGATTTTTGAAATTTTTAAGGATAAATCTGGTTCAAAACTCTTTAACCTTATAAAAATCAAAAACCTAAATAACACACATAATAATTATTCAATTATCCAAAGGAACCCTGAAGATACATTTAATGATGTCTATATACTTCCTAAAATAGGTGAATATCAGATATATGCTAAATCATCCACTATCGAATCGGCAGGTAAGCATTTTACCAATAATGCTTTAATTACTTTTTCAATTAAAGATGGAAATGGTAATGAAATCAAATTAAATCAAAGTGATTATGATAATTTAACGCTAGATATCAAATATTGAAAACCTATTCAATATCGCGATATTAAACCTAAAAATAATAACAAATTTACTGATGATGACTTTAAACCAACACCTTCACGAAGAGAAAATAACGAAATTGATCAAAAAGATAAAGATACCATTAATAAAATTAATAGTAAAAACTTTGAATATCGCAAAGTCCTTGCTGAATTTACAGGACACAGCGAAGTTAAATACAGTGTTTTAGATCCAACTGATATAGTGAGACAAAATGCACAGATAATGCTTAATTACTTACTTACTTTTAAAAACACTACGGCTGTATCTGTTGAAAAAAACGAAGAATTTAAAGATGAAAGTGATAATTTCAAAAAAGAAAATGTCAACAAAAACGAATACAATCACGATGATATATCTTTATCAACAGATGTTTCAAATAATTTAAATTTGAATGAAATAAATAAAAAATATTTTATTTATTTCTACGATGTTCAAAATCCTGAATACGGAAAGATGATATTTAAATTAGGATTTATAGATAAAACAAACACAAACAAAAGATATCATATTAATCACTCTATCACATTGGTTAATTTAAAAAACGATTATAAAGATAAATTATATCCTGAAGTTATATTAAATAATATTAAAAAATCCGATTTAACTTTATCAAGCAACTTTGTTGCTAAAAATCTTTCTGCAAGCAATTTTAATCAATTTATTACCATAAATCCAAGAGCGCTAACATACAATGATTATACGGTTGCAAAAGATTATATTAAACTTGATAAACTTGTTCATGCGGGCGATAATATCTATATAACCTTAAAATACGAGAAACCAGGAAGAACTATTTTCGGTAGAACATGATATTTATTAGGAAACTCTAATAATGAAGTTAAAGTTGATTTAGATATTTCAAAAGAAAAACCTTTAACAACTGTATACAAGAAAAATTCAATTTTTAGAAGTAGGGAAATTGAATTATATTATAAAGATGCATTATGAACTTTTGACAAGGAAAATAATGCTGCTCATTGAACTTTAAAATCTAAATATCTTGCTAAAACTTTTGAATCCAATAATTCAAACCATCGAAAAATATATTTACATCTTTTTGGAAATGTTTTAGTTCAAAACGCAAAAAGAAAATCAAGAATTTCTGATAGAGATCACCAAAATAAAGGTGGATATGATTTTGAAATAGATTACGATAAATTAAAAACCCAAAAAACCATCACTATAAATTCACATACATCGAATGTTTTTTATGAAAAAGTTTCAAAAGAACTTCCTCATATACCTTTTTCATTGACCACTACATTAAATGACTCAGGTGATATTAATTTTGTTTTCGAGTTAACTGATGCAAAGTATAAATTAGTTGTTGGTAACTTATTAAGATACTTATATGGAATCGGTGATGCGAAATTTTATAACAGTGATAAGTTTGATGAATTTGATCCAAACAAGGCATTTCTGCTTGCATCAAATGCTGCTGCAATACATATTGAATATGAAAACAATGTTGAAGAAAATTTTGGTGTAAAAACAAATATTTTTGATTATACAAAATTAGATTACAACCAAGAAAACGAACCGATAACATTCATAAGTGATCCGAAAGCATACGATTTAAGTTGATATAATCCAAACCAAAATGTTGATTTTAAACTACATGATGGGTATTTGCAAGATAACGAATTCTTACATCGTAGTTGAAAAGAAAATGATGTAAATATAGATTTAGTTAATAATGCAAAATCTAGAACGTTTGGTTATTCTCGCGGAACTGCTACAATGCTAGCAAAAGTAAATGATGATCCAAACAGTGGTTTATTTTACATTATTACTAACAACCATGTTGAAGGTGGTAATAAATTCGATATAGATTCGCTGCAAGGAAACAATTTACCTAATCGTTTTGAAGTAGGTAGATATATGAATATCGCTTTAGATAACTATTCAAACAATGTTGATGCTGGTCAAAACGATGTTTATACACCAAAAAACATTAAAGCTGCTATAGTTTGAACAGGATTAAAACAACTTGATTTAAATGGACAAAATCCTGCATTTGCTGATATGACAGTTGCTATCGTTGATATTAAACCTGTAATCGAACAAGCCTATAACAGTGGACTATATGTTCGAGCAGCTTGGTTTGAAAACTGATATAAATTACCTCCATTAAAACTTAATACCAATGGTCAAAATCTAGAATTCTTCTCCTCAGTTCGGGCTCAGTTTGTAATGAATGGTTATCCTTATGCAAAAGAAAATGGATATTTATTAAATCGCGCTATCTTTAGTGATCAAAATGTCGGATTTAACCGACAAGATGGATATACACCTGCATATTTTAATGCCGGTAATTCTGGTACAGGTGTTATGGGTGCTGATAATAATTATATTTCTACTATAAATTCTGGTGCTCCTTTAAGATTTTTACAAAGTTGAACCTATAGTAAAAACTTTTATAATTATTTTGGGATCAACTGAGATGGACAAAATCCATTAATATTAAACAACACTAGATCTCTTGCTTCATATATGATGAAAATGAATGCAATAAATCCAAATATGTACCCACTTCCTTGGTTTTTTAAACCATTTGATAATTAATAAAACCAAGTTTTATAAACTTGGTTTTATTTTTGTAAAGGTGCTAAACTTGCTTGACAAACAGATTCAAAGTCTGCACCTGCATTGGCTAAAACATATGCAGCAAATGTGTTTTCAACAATTGCTCCCTTACTGATAAATACTTTTTTATCCTCTATCATAGGTATCATTGATTCAGTTGATAATACAGCAGAACCTAAATCAGGGAAGATAAATATTTCACTTATATCAGGATTAGATTCGATTACTTCTAAAATTTTAAAAGGATCTGTACCTAATTCTTCATTAATCCCACCTATTGCTTCTATTTTTACATTTTCATTTTTTATAGGTAGCATTTTTAACAAGTATTCTTTAATAGTCTGTGCGAGTTTTAAATAATGACTAACAATAATAAACAATTTCATTAAAGCACCTTAATTAGGTTTTTAAGTATTAAATAACTTGAATAAGATCCTGGATCAACAGTTCTAATCGATCTTTCTTTTAAATATGATGCTCTTCCTTTGTTTGCTTGCATTTGTTTAGTTTTATCTGAAAGCGATTTGACAAACTCTGTTAAGTTATCTTTTTCTTCTTGCTGCAAGTTATTTTTATTTTCTAAATAACTTGCAAGTGGTTTTCAGACATCATACATTGTTTTTTCATTTAGTATAACTCGTCCAAGTTTTTCAAGTGAAGCTGCAAAGGTTTTAATTAAGGTTTTAAATTCAACAAAGTCAAACTTCTCACTTCCTTTAAGTGCGTTTCCACTTTGTAAAAATGCCATACCATACAAAGGTCCAGAAGCACCTCCAACAACTGACATCAAAGTTCTACCAACTTGATTTAAATAACCACTCAAATCAAGGTTATTAGGTCTAATTTCAGCAACTTTAACAAAACCCCGCACCATATTAAATCCATGATCACCATCACCTATCGCTTGATCTAGCGAAGATAAATAATCTTGATTATCTTGCAAATCTATATTTATCTGATGCATTGCATCAACTAAGTTCTGATATTTTACTTCCAATTTCTTACCTCGGTTGGTGCATCAAGCATTTCTTTTAGTTCAGAATCTAATTTAAGTAGTGAAATAGAAAATCCTTGCATCTCTAAGGAAGTCATAAAATTACCTAAATGACTGCTATAAATATTTATATTCTTTGTTTGTAGATAATTATGAATATCATTAGCAGCAATATATAATTCCATTTCTGGTGTTCCACCAAGTCCATTTACCATTAAAGCTACATCAGAATTGCTATAATCTAAATCATTTAATATTAAATCTAACATTTCTTTAACTATTTCTTTTGATGATTTAATTCTTTCTCTTTTTACTCCAGGTTCTCCATGAATCCCTAATCCAAATTCTATTTCGTCTTCTTTTAAAGAAAACGATTCTTTACCTGTGGTGGGGATAAAAATTGAATTTAGTGAAATTCCAAATGTTCTTACATTTTTAATTACTTTTTCTGCAATTCTTTTTACTTCTGATAAATTTAATCCTTTTTCTGCTGCTGCACCTGCTATTTTATGTACAAAAACTGTTCCAGCAATTCCGCGACGACCAATAGTTCAAGTTGAATTTTCAACAGCAACATCATCGTCAACTAAAACACTTTCAACATTTTTTCCATTTGCTTGTGCAAGTTGTTTAGTTATTTCAAAGTTTAATTTATCACCTGTGTAGTTTTTGATAATCAGTAATGTTCCTACTTGTGAGTCTATTTGGTTGATTGCTGATTCAACTTGATCAGGTGTAGGTGATGTAAATACTTCACCAGCAACCGCTGCTGCAAGCATTCCTTGTCCTACATATCCGGCATGTGCTGGTTCGTGTCCTGAACCACCCCCAGAAATTAAAGCAACTTTGTTTTTATCAAAGTTTGGATTATAAATAACATTAAATCCAGTAACTCTTTTAACATTTTTGTTAACTTTTACAAAACCCTCTAACATTTCATCAACTATGTTTTGTGGGTTATTTAATATTTTCTTCATAATAACTTTCTAATGAATTAACGCAAACAGTCCAATTATTGCTCCTGCTAATGATGGTGCTACTACAGGTAATCATGAATATTTTCAGTTTGCTCCTATATGTTCACTTTTACGTTTTTTAAGAATTATCGATTCTAAGAATCAATAAATTATTCTTGGTCCAAAATCACGTGCCGGATTAATAGCATATCCTGTTGAAGCACCGATAGAAGCACCGATACCTACAACTAATCAAGTTACAGGTAAAGGACCTAAACTAGCAACATCTTTTGCTGCTGCACCACGATTAAATGCTAAAATAACTCCAACCAACATTAATGTTCCTACTAATTCATAAGAAAAGTTAAAAATTAATGCTTTGTCTTTTTTGTTATCATATGCTGGTCCGGTGCAATGTGAACTTCGTATAGCGGATAATTCTGTTTCTTGAATGTGTTTTCAATTTATAAAATCTAAAACTATTTGCCCTACCATCGCACCTAATAATTGAAACGGTATATATATCAATAAGGTTGCATCTTTATTGCTTATCGCACCATAAATACTTACAGCAGGATTTAAATGTCCGAAACCACCAAGAGATCTTGAGACTAAAACACCCGCCATAACTGCTATACCTCAACCAAAAATGATTACTGTTCATTTTCCTGGTTGATTTGCAAACATTTTTCTACCAGACACAGAGTAATTAACACCATTACCTAAAATAATAAGCACCATTGTACCTAAAAATTCTGATAATACCGTTAATCAAAAATGATAATCCATATTTCTCCTATTCTATATCTTTAGTTCAATTTAATGTCTTTTTAACCGCTGTTTGTCAACCTTTAAGCAAGTGATTAATCTTTTCTTGACTAAATGATGGTGTAAATACACGGTCAATTTGATTTATTTGTTTAATTTCTTCTAAATCTTTCCAGTAACCTACCGCTAAACCAGCTAAATATGAAGCACCTAAGGCAGTTGTTTCAATATTTTTAGGTCTTTCAACTTTTAAATTTGAAATTGAAGCTTGAAACTGCATCAAGTAGTTAGAATTAGATGCACCTCCATCAACTTTTAAAGCCACAATTGGTTTACCTAAATCTTTTTGCATCGCCGAAATCAAATCATTTGATTGATAAGCAATAGAATCTAAGGTTGCCTTAATAATATGTTCACGTTTGCTTCCACGTTCTAAACCAAAAATTGCTCCACGAGAATATGAATCTCAATATGGTGCTCCTAAACCAGTAAATGATGGAACCACATAAACTCTTTGATCATCGTTTACTAATGAAGCAAAAAAGTCTGATTCTGCTGCGTTATATAACAATCCAACCGAATCACGAAGTCATTGAATCGCTGCACCGGCAACAAAAACCGAACCTTCAAGGGCATAAACAACTTTTTGATCACCTAGTTTTCAAGCAATAGTAGTAAGAAGTTTGTTTTTTGAATCAACTGCCTCATTACCGGTATTTACAAGTGTAAAACATCCTGTACCATAAGTATTTTTAACCATACCAACTTCAGTACATAATTGTCCAAATAATGCTGATTGTTGGTCACCAGCAACGCCTGTAATAGGAACTTGCCCTAATGCTTTATTTGATCAATGGTGTGGACTTACCACCCCAAAGTGTCCTGATGATGATTTCACTTTAGGAAGAATTGATTTTGGTATTTCTAATAAATCTAAAATTTCTTGATCTCAATCAAGTGTATGAATGTTGAATAACAATGTTCTAGAAGCGTTAGATACATCAGTTGCATGTACTTTTCCATTTGTTAATTTTCATATTAGTCATGTATCAATTGTTCCTGCAAGCAATTTTCCTTGTGCAAGTTTTTCTTGAGCTTCTTTAATATTTTTTAAGATTCAACGAATTTTTGTTCCTGAAAAATATGGATTAATAATTAATCCTGTTTTAGAACGAAACATTTCTTCTTTACCATCTTTTATTAAGGTGTCACAAAATTCAGCTGTTCTGCGATCTTGTCAAACAATTGCATTATATACAGGTAATCCTGTTTCTTTATCTCATAAAACCACTGTTTCACGTTGGTTTGTAATTCCTAATGCTGCAATATCATGAGATTTAATTTTTGCTGCATGTTTAGCACTTTGCATAGTTGAAAGTTGTGTATTTCATATTTCAAGTGGATCGTGTTCTACTCAACCTGATTTAGGAAAATATTGAGTAAATTCACTTTGAGCACTTGCTTTTATATTCCCATCATGGTCGACTACTAATGTGCGACATGATGTGGTACCTGAATCAAGTGTAATAATATATTTATCTGTCATACAACCTCTATTATTTCTTTTCGAATTTATAGTTACTTATTTGAGCATAAACCAATGAATCATTAGCATATTCATCAAATTTCTTCTTGTCTTTTAATGTTCATAACATCAAAGGTAAGTTGATTTTTTTATATTTTTCTTTATCTTTATCATATAAAACCCATCAAGGATTTAAGAATTCGCAAATTTCTTTAATCTCTGTAACAGAAATAGAATTAAATTGTGTTTGTGTTCAAAAAAGAAATCCTAAACGGTATTTTGAAGAAATTTTGTGCATATTTCTTAAGGTTTGGAAATTAAATGATGAAAATACTATTTTTTCAAAGTATTTATCACCATATTTTTCGGATAATTTATGTAATTTTTCTTCAATCCCTTTATACTCTTTTTGATCGGTTTTAATTTCCACATTAATTACTTTAAATTTGTCTATATATGCATCTAAAAATTCTTCTAAGGTTAAAATTGTTTGTGGTTGAGTTTTAAATTTAAAGAATTTTGAATGATCATCTTTACGAAGATCTGCTAATGTTGTAAATTCAATTTCTTTCGATGTCAATGATGTTCGATTTGTTGTTTCATCATGGATGATAACAAGTTCTTTATCTTTTGTTAAATGAACATCAAGTTCAACTCCATCAAAATTAAATTGATATGCCATTTCAAATGACAACTTTGTGTTTTCAGGTGCAATACCCGAATAACCTCTGTGTCCTAAAATTAATTGTTTACTAAGCATTTTCTAAAGTTCTCCATCTATAATTTGTTTTTCCGAGTTTCTTTAGTTCTTTACTGTTAGCGATATGAACTATAACACCTGCAATTAGTCCGATAATCGCTATTGCAAGTGTAATCACAAGAATAATTTGATATCCTGTTTGAGATGTATTTGTCGAATTATTTTCTGTATATCTTTTACCCACTGCAGCTGTTACATTATATAATCAAGCATCTGTTGAAAATCCAATGAATGATAAAATCCCAATCGATGAAGCATAAGAATTCTTTTCAATATGTATTTCACCAACTTGTGTATATCTTAATGTAACCATAGCTCAAGATAAAATTCCTGCTAATAAGTATAAAATACTACTTATCACTATCACAGCAACAGAGGCTGATTTAGGTGCAAATCCCAGTAGAATAATAATTCCTAAAACAATAATACCTATTCCTGTTGTAATTAATAAGAATAATATATAACTTCTGAATTTGTCTGCTCAACGACCTATAAATGTTGATACAATGGTTCTAAGTCCATATGTTCTTAATCCACCTAACACCGTCACAAGTATTACGGGTGCTGAATATGAATTTTGAATCAATTGTAACAAATAGTAAGCAAAGACACTTTGGAAAGTATACATACCCATTACAAATAATGATAAAGCTCATAATTTTCAGTTTTTTAAGGCTTTATAAACCTCTAAAATGTTCTTTTTAACCTTTGCTCAAGAAAGTTTATCTTTATTCTTTTGCATTGGTTTTTCAGGAACTAAAACTAATACAAGCACTGATGTAACCACTAAAAATGATGCTATTAATAATGCATAAGTTGAAAACGGTACATGTGAACTAACATCCTTTGGTGCCCAGTATGTAGTAATCATAATTCCTATAAAGAACACAAATAATAAACCTATTAAACCGTTTGCTGTTCCTTGTATCCCGTATGCTAAACCTTGATTTTCCTTAGTTGTTTGTTGGGAAACAAGTTTTCATAAGGGTGTTCAGAATACTAATGTTGATGAAACACCTCATAATCCAAATATAATTGAATATTGAATAAACACACTTTCTTTTGAATATGTACTTGAGTTTCAAATCACCCCACCAAACCAAAAAGTTATTATTCCTGTTGAAAATACTGCTATAAACAACAATCATCTGGAACTAAATTTGTTGGCAAGGACCCCCCCCGGTAATTGAGTAACTAAGGTAACTCATCCTATTATCGATGTAAGGGAAGCAACTTGATCTTCACGTATATTTAAATATGTGTGTAAATTAGGTATTATATTTTTAATATAATATGGAGCTGCAATTACAAACACATCACAAGCTGCTAAAATAACTAAAGCAATGATTTGTTTGTATGTAAGTCCTTTAAATTTACTAATCATATCTTCCTTTTAAAATCTAACTTTGTATTTAGGATTGAAATGTTCTTTTTTTTCTAATTCCAATCCTGCTTTTTCTACTAATTTTGCTATTTCTTGTGCAATAGCTGGAGTAGAAGCAATAGCTGGTGATTGCATTCCTGCTGCATTTATAAATCTTGCATTTTTCTTTGCTGGTCTTATAACAAAATCATTTGTTTCTATGTCAATTGGACGCGATCCGGCAAGTGTCATAATAGTACGATCTAAACGAAGTGAAGGAATAATTTGTGTTCCTATTTGACCGATATAATCAAATTTTTCTTTTGTTACAACCCGAGTTTGATCTTTTGGAACACCCTCTTCTGCTGTAGGTCCAACCATTACATGCCCATCTAGCATAGGTGCAACGATAACGCCTTTTCCGTGAATTGTAGGAACTTTAAAGCATATAGAATTAACCACACCACCTTCAGAACGTGCAAGAATTCTATACTCACCACGTCTGGTTGTTTGTTTAAAATCACCATAACCTGCTTTTTCGGCTAAAACATCTGCATAGTGCCCGGCAGCATTAATTACAACAGAAGCAGTTATTACTTCTTTTTTATTTATATGAATTTTAAAGTCTGTTTCATCAAACTCGATGTCCTTAACTGCTGCATTATTTCTTAATTCAACACCGTTGTTTTCTGCTGCACCTAAAAATGCATATGTTGCACGAACAGGATCTATTGCTCATGAACTTGTACATAAAAGAGCTCCACAAACTTCTGGGTTTACATTAGGTTCTTTTTTAAGAACTTCTTCTTTTGTAAGAACTTTCATAAATTCTGCTGGAACTTTATTTATAATTCCACGTTCATAAAGCATATGTACATGTTCCATTTCTTCTTCGTTAAAGGCTAAAATTAACGAATCAACTTGTGCTCTAGGAAAATCTAAATATTTAAATATTTTTTCTCTTCATAATTGATTACCTAAAACATTTAATTTTGCTTCTACTTTACCTGGTTCTGGATCAAAACCTCCGTGGATTGCTCCTGAATTACCTCTAGATGTTTCATCAGCAAAAACTGGATTTTTTTCTAAAAGCAAAATTTTTAATTTATATTGTGATAGTTCATATGCTATCGAAGCACCGATAATACCACCACCAATAATAACAACGTCATATTTCATAATATCCTCCTATAATATTAATTATAGAAAAATTATTTATTATCTTTATTAATTAATAATAAAAACTGAATTATTTTGTTTTTAAAAGAAATTATTTCCGTATTTTTGCCATAAATATGAATTTTTAAATAAAATCTAAGAATTATCTTAGATTTTATATTTCTGAATCAATACTTGTTATTTTGTATACATCATTATTTACTCAAACAATATCATTTATATATATTTTTGAACTTCTTCCTTCTGGGGTTTTTCCGTTTATTTTTATGTTATTTTCTTGTAAATATAATTTTGCTTGTCCACCCGAGTCTATTTCTTCTATTTTTTTTAGAAATTGTCCCAGTTTGATAAACTCACCTTTTATTTTTATATTCATATTAATACCTTCTTATAGGAGTAATTAGTTGTATATGATTTTTGTTTTCATCTGAAAGAACAAAAATACGATCATTTGTCTCGTTTATTTTTAAGTATATTTTTCCGTTTGGTAATACAGAAACAGCATCTTTAATAAATTGAAAATCTATATCCATTTCTAAAGGTTTTCCATTATAAGTAATATTTTTTGTTGATGCTTGAGATATACCAAGTTCAGGGACTTCAAAACTTAGTTTTAATTCTTCTTGATTTATAAAAAATGATAATCTACGTACTTTATCAGAGTTATAAAAAACAACCTTATTTATTAATTTTAAAAATTCTTCTTTTTCTATACTTAATGTTTTAGAAAAAACAGGTGTTATAAAATTATTTATATCAAGATAATTTAGTTTTGTTAAATTAGTAAAAATAACTAAGTTATCAGCAGATATACCAATTTTTTCTTCATCAAAAAACACTACAATTTCCTCTGGCATATCTTTGAAAATAAGTTTTTTTAAATTTTTTGCCTCAATAATAACATTTATATTTATTTCTTTGTTTATATTTATTAATAAACTTGATAATCTAAAACTATCTGTAGCTGTCAAACGTAGTTTATTTATATCAGTATTTTTTATATTTATACATTTATATAAAAGAGCAGTTAATCTTTCGTTTGTTCCTTGTGAAGTAGATATTGAAACATTATTAATTGCTTCTTCTAAAATTTTTGATTTTATAGTAAATTGATTTTTCTTTAAATCGAAATTGATAAAAGGATATGAATCAGAATTTAATTGTGTTAATGTATATTTAGTTGTTTTGTCATAAATTTTTATATTTTGTCCATAACTTTCAAATGTTATTCTATTATCCATTTTTTTAATTATGGTTCTTAATATGTTTGAACTAATTAAAAATATTCCTGCTTCATCTACTGATAAATCTTTTTCATCTACATTAATTATAATTCTAGCTGCTAAGTTATTTTTTGCTGAAATCAAAACAAGTTTATCTGCATCTATTTTAAAATAAATACCACGATACGGAACAAAAGCATCATTATTATCGTTATAAGAACATAAAAAATCTATATTATTATCAATAACATTTTTTGATATTGTAAATTTCATAAATTCCCTCTTATTATTTATATAATTTCTTGTGAATAAGTGCTTTAAAAACTAAAAAGCATAAAATAAGCTATAAAAACCTTAAAAATTTAACTTTTTGAACTATTAACAACTTATTTATTTATGTATAAATGTTTATTTTAAACCACGGATTTCCCGAGAAAGTTGTTCGATAGTTTTTTGAATTGATTTGTCATATCCGTCATTGTTAATTTTTTTAATAGCATTTAATATGGTTGTGTGATCTTTGTTGAATATCTTTCCTATTTCTGTGGATGAAAGAGAAAGAAAACTATTCACTAATATGATAGCTATATGTCTTGCAACAACTATTTCTTTTTTTCTAGATGAACCATATATATCTTTTTCAGATATTCGATAATATTTAGCAACAGCCTTAATAATACTTTCTGAATTAATTTCTACTTGTTGTCTAACAACATCAGCGAAAATTTTTTGAATAACATCATAAACATAATTTGTATTAATAAGTTTGTTTCGAGAAAAAGAAACACGTTTAGCTGCACCCAATAAAGCACGAATTGAACTAAAGTGATTTTTAACTATAAATTGTTTTGAATTTTCATCTAATATATGAAAATCAAAACCTTCTAAATTAAGAACAAAACCCAATAAGTTATACATTTCTTTTTCGTTTGGATTTTTAATTTTAGTAATTAAACCAGATTCCAATCTTGTTATAAGTCTGTCATCAAATTTATTTTCTAAGTCGTGTATATTAAGTTCAGCAGCAACTACTGTAAGTTTATTGCTTTGGATTCTTCCATCTATAATTTCGTATATGAAATTTTTAGTTTGTTTTTTTTGTCCATCACCAAAAAGTTGAAAATCATCAAAAACAACTAAATCTAATTCTGTAAAAAACTTAATTAAGTTAGAAATCTTTAAAGATTCATTTGACATTAATAAAGAAGAAATTTGTCTTGTGAAAGAGTTTGGAGAAATATAATAACCTTTTTTACTTGCTTTAACAAATTCGTTTCCTATCGCATGTAAAAGGTGGGTTTTTCCTATACCAGAACTACCAAAAATATATAAAGTATTCAAACCAAAAGGATTGTTAATTAAATTTTGACAAATTTCAACAACTTCTTCATTAAAACCATCTTTTAAATAATTATCAAATGTTTGATTTCGAACAAAGTTGTTTGATAATTTTTTCTTTTCTTCTTTTGTGATAACTTTAGAATTGATTTTTCTTTGTTCTTCTTCTGTTTCTTTTTGATATTCTGTTTTGTTTTTTATTGTTAATTTATAAAAAACTTGTGTTCCAAATATTTCCTTTATTGCTTTATCAAAAATTTCTTTATAAAAACCATTTAATCCTAAAAGTGATTGCTCTTGTTCTAGTGGTATATATATAACTAATATGTTTCTACTAAAATCAATGATTTTCATCTTAAAAAAGAAAGACTTTCAAATAACATTGTCTGTTATTTCGTTCCTTAAATAACTTTTAAGTTGTTCAGTCAATGAATCGAGTTTAACATCTTCATAATTGTTTATGTTTTTAACAACTTCATCATTCATAATTTAAATTATAAAGTAAATAATATACACTTACAAGAATAATTAAAAATAATGATAAAATACCAAGCAAATATAAAAGTTATTCACAACTTTTACTGTTAAAATATAGATATATTAATACTTATTAACAACATTTTTTTAAATTGTTAATAACTTAATAAAAAATCGAATATATTATGTTGATAAGTCTATTAATAATTAATCTTTAAAACCATTTAAATATAAAATAAAAAAGTATAATTTAATAATATATGAAAGAAAAAAATGATTCAATTTATAAAGAAACAGGGAAGTTTGTAAAAATAATTTCTGGCGGTTTTAGTCAAGGATGAGCTTTTATGATTTTTGAATCAACAGAAAAAAAACAAAAAAAAGCAATTTATGCAAGAAAAAATGTTCCTGAGTTATATAAAAAATATGAAATAACTTATGAAATATCAAATTACAAAGATAATAGACAAGGAATAAAACTTACATCATATATACCTGTTATTGAGTATGTTGATATAGATGTTGAATTAAAACAACATATAGAAAAGATACCTAAAGTAGGAAAAATAACAGCAAAAAAAATATTTGAACAATTTGGAAGGAAGTTTTTTGACTATTTAGAAGATCCAGAAAAGAATAGCAAAATTTTAAAAAGTGTTCTTTCAGATGTTCAAATAGAAAATTCTGTTAAATATTATAAACATAATAGTGATTCAGTAAAAAAAGTGTTAAATGCCGCATCTGTCGATTCAGAAGAATATAGAAAAAATATTGAATTTTTTTATGGTAATGATTTAGTAAATTTATATACTTTTCTAAAAATTAAATATCAAACAGATTTAGAGGATTTTATAAAAAAATATAAATTACTTAATCCGTATAAACTTTACCTTGAAGATTCGTACAATTTATATGACATAGATCGTTTTGCGATTTTGCTTGGTTGAAATCAGTTGTGCGAAGAAAGATTAGATGCTTTTATTCATACAGCATTTATAGATTTAGAAGACAATAATTCGACTTATATAAATTCAAAAGAAATTGTTGATAAAACACTGACTATGATGTCCTTAGAAAAATTACCAGATTACCAAGAAAAGGTAAAAAACAGGTTAAAAGAACTTACAAAATTAAAATATTTAATTAATGATCATTTTATGTATTGTCGTGTCGAAATGCAAAAAAAAGAAGAATTTATAGTTGATAAATTAGTTAAAATAGATAAAAAAGAACCTTTGATACTAACAAAAGAATCTGAAGATAAATTAAATTATTTATCAAACGAACAAAGAGACGCATACTTTGCTTTTATAAATCATAATGTTTCAATTATTTCGGGAAACCCCGGAACAGGTAAAAGTAGTTTGATAAAACATTTTTATAATACCTTAAAACAAAACGATTATAAAATTGAATCTAATTTTTTTATTTTAGCACCAACAGGTAGAGCGGCTTCAAATTTATCATCTAAAGGACATTTTTATGCAAGAACTATTCATAGTTTTTTAAAAATAAAAGATGATAAAGAAGAAGTTTTAGAAAACGAAGATGCAGAAAAAGCAAAAGTTATAATAATTGATGAGTTTAGTATGGTTAATATAAATTTGTTTTATAAACTACTTAATAATTGTCCAAATTTGGAAAAAATAGTATTGTTAGGCGATAAGGATCAACTTCCTGCAATAGGGCCTGGTTATATATTAAATGATTTAATAAATAGTAAAAAAATAAAAACAACAGTATTAGAAAAATTTTATAGAAGTGATTCGTTAGAAATTAAATCATATGTCGATTTTATAAATTTTCTTGGTAATTATAAAGATATCAGGTATATAAAAAATATAAAAGAATATATTAAAGAGTTATTTAAAAGAAATTATATAAATGAACAACTCTATGAAAAGGTTGTATCAACAGATTATTTACCTTCTGAAACAAATATATTTAATAAGATTCTAACATTTGAAAATAACTGAAATGATTGAATGGGATATTCGATAAAGAAAGAAAAAGTTAATTTTGTTATTTATAAAAACTTCGAAAAAGATATAGTTAATATATATAAAGGAATTCTAAATAAATATGGTATTAATGATTCTATAATATTGTGTCCTATGTATAAAGGCTTATATGGGATAAACAAAATAAATAATTTGATACAAAAACTTTATAATCCAAAAGGAAGAATTATTCATTGAACTAATTTTAATGATAATAAAGTTATTTATAAAATAGGTGATAAAGTAATTCAATTAGTTAATAAGTATGATAAAAATATTTCAAATGGTGATATAGGATATATAACTGATGAAAAGATAATTGATGGTAAGAGTCAAATAACAGTGACTTTTAAACAAGGAAATAAAAATATAAAAATTATTTATAATAAAGAAGAATTTAATGCTGAAATTAATTTAGCTTATGCTATAACAGTTCATAAATTTCAAGGAAGTGAAACAAAAGCAGTAATGTTTATAATAAATAATAATTTTAAACATATGTTAAACAGAAAACTTGTTTATACAGCGGTTTCACGTGCAATAAATGAAATATGAATATTTTCTCCAACTGAATTTTTATATTCACAACTTTTAGTTCCGCAATTTACAAAAGAAAAAGAAATATATACAAATATGCAGATTTTATTAAAGGATTAATATGAAATTAATAGTAGGTTTAGGAAACCCAGGGATTGAATATAAATATACAAGACATAATGCAGGTTTTTTAGTAATAGATGAAATTTGTAATAAATTGAATATATCATTAAATAAAACAAAATTTAATGGTGATTTTGTAAAAATCGATGATTTAATTATTGCAAAACCAAAAACCTTTATGAATTTATCAGGTAGCTTTGTTTCTTCAATGTGTAGTTTTTTTAAAATATCACCAGAGGACGTAATGGTAATTCACGATGAAAAAGATTATGAACTAGGAAGAGCAACTATTAAAATAGGTGGTTCTGGAGGAAGTCATAATGGTGTTAAAAATATAATTGACCAATTAGGGACTCAGGAATTTAAAAGACTTCGTATAGGAATAAAAACCCCTTTTCAAGGAGAATTAAAGGATTTTGTACTAGGAAAATTTACAAAAGAAGAATTTGAAATATTAAAACCTATTTTAAATATTTCAGCACAAGCAGCAATCTCATATGCGTTTAATGATATAAAAACAGTAATGAATAAGTTTAACCAAAAGAACAATGGAATATAAAAAAATTTTGTTAGCCGTTAGTGGTGGACCTGATAGTATGTATATGTTAAATAAGTATAAATATTTAGATGTTGTTGTTGCGCATATTAATTATAATCAAAGGGAAGATAGTTATTTAGATGAGCAAATAGTTACAGATTTTTGTAATAAAAACAAAATTAAATTAGAAAAACTAGTTTTAAATAAAAGTGATTATATCTCAGGGAATTTTCAAGATTGAGCAAGAGAAAAAAGATTTATTTTTTTTAAAGAAATTTATTATAAATATAATCGTAATATACTTTATATTGCACATAATTTAGATGATTATTTAGAAACAGCACAAATGCAATTAGCAAGTAACAGAACATTTTCTTTATTAGGGATAAGAAAAAAAAGTTATTTATTTAATATGAATATATATAGACCATTTCTGTTTCGTTATTTTAAGGAAACTATACTAAAAAAATGTAAAAAATATAATATACCTTTTCATATTGATTATACAAATAATCAGAATAAATATTTAAGAAATATTCAAAGAAATAAAAATAAATTATTGTCCAAATTTCAAAAAATACTAATATTAATTAATATTTATTTAAAAAACAGAAAAATACACAAAAATAATCAAATAACTGAAAAAGAATATAAAATATGATTAGAATCAAATTTTGCTCAGGAAATATTTCGTTTTTTTTTAAACAAACAAGAATTAATATATAAATTTATACATTTAAATTTTGATAATATTGAATTATCATCCAAAAAGATACAAGCGATTGAAAAATTTATACTCTCAAATAACAGAACAAGTGAATTTAAATTAAATGATAAAAACAAACTACGGAAGAAAAAAGGAAAAATAATTGCAAAAGAATAAAGAAAAACAATTTATAATTTAATATAAAGGAGAAAAATGTTTTCAAAAAACAGAAAATCAGTATTTTGAACGATTATAAGTATTATAATAATCGCAATCATTCTTTATTTTCTAATAACAAGTTTTTTAGGTTCTAAAGAAGAAACAATAAGTTTAACTCAATTAGCTCAAAAAGTAGTTGCAGCTGCTTCTGATAAAAACCACTCAACTTATTTTACACAAATGAGAGTTGATAGTTTTTCTAATACAATATCTGCAACTTTTAATCAAAAAGAGGTTGATGGTTCTATTATACAAAGTAATTATGTTATCTATGGAAGTTATAACTTATTTGAATCAATTTTAAAAGATATAAACTCTAATATTAAATTATCAGATGCATTTTTTGGTGACACATCAAAAGGGATAGTGGGAGTGCAGGCACCAAAACCAAATGTTGCTTTAAATTTATTTATTAGTTTGATTCCAACATTGTTATTGATTGGAATAATATATTTTGTATATCGAGCTCAAGCAAAAATGATGTCAGGTCAAGGTGGAGCATTTGGAGAAAAAAATCCGGCTCAAATAATCAAATCTGATAAAAAATTTAGTGATATAGCAGGAAACAAAGAACCAATAGAAGAAATTTCTGAAATAGTTGATTATCTAAAAAATCCCAAAAAATATCAAGATTCTGGTGCGAGAATGCCTCATGGTATATTATTAGGTGGCCCTCCCGGAACCGGAAAAACTCTATTAGCAAAAGCTACAGCAGGTGAGGCAAATGTTCCGTTCTTCTTTGTTTCTGCTTCTAATTTTGTTGAGTTATTTGTTGGTATGGGTGCAAAAAGGGTAAGACAAGTTATAGCAGAAGCAAGAAAAAACGCACCAGCAATTATATTTATAGATGAATTAGATGCAATCGGTAGAACACGTGGATCAGGTATAGGTGGTGGCCACGATGAAAGAGAGCAAACATTAAACCAATTACTTGTTGAAATGGATGGGATAAAAGAAAACTCAGGACTTTTATTTGTTGCTGCAACAAATAGGACTGATGTTCTAGATCCTGCTTTAACTAGACCTGGTCGTTTTGACCGTGTTATAACAGTTGGATTACCTGATATAAAAGAAAGAGAAGAAATTCTAAAACTTCATGCAAAAGGAAAGAGATTTGCATCAAATGTATTGTTTTCAAACATCGCAAGAAGAACTCCGGGATTTTCGGGTGCTCAATTGGAAAATGTTGTTAATGAGGCAGTCTTATTATCTATAAGAGAAAAATCAGATTTAATAACTTTAGAAATTATAGATGAAGCAATTGATCGTGTTATGGCAGGACCTGCTAAAAAATCAAGAACAATTACTAAAGAAGAACTTACAGCAGTTGCCTATCACGAAGCAGGGCATGCTGTTGTAGGGATAAGAATTCCAGGAGGTAATAAAGTTCAAAAAATTACCATTATCCCACGTGGGCAAGCAGGTGGTTATAATTTAATGATGCCTGAAAATGAAAAATATAATTATACTAAAGAAGAACTTTTAGCATCTATTGCTTCATTTATGGGTGGTAGAGCAGCAGAAGAATTTATTTATGGAAAAAATAATATTTCAACAGGTGCTTCTGATGATATAGATAAAGCGACAAACATTGCTCGTCGTATGGTAACAGAATTTGGAATGAGTGATTTAGGTCCGATAAAATATCATGAAGAAAATGGAAGTCCGTTTTTAGGAAAAACCCTTGCTACAAATTCATCTTTATCTAATCAAGTAAGTCATGAAATTGATTTAGAAATAAGAAAGATTATTTTAGAAGCACAACGTCGTGCATATCAAACAATTTCAGAAAATACAAAATTATTAGAATTAATCAAAACATTATTGCTTCAAAAGGAAACAATTATTGCTGAAGAAATATCTTATATAGCTGAACATCTTGAATTACCACCTGAACATAATAATTCATCAGAAAGTGATTCAAGTGATCAAAGTGTTGATGATTTAATCTTCTCAACAGAGCAAGAAAAAGAACAAGATTAGTTCTTTTTTTGTATTAAATTTAAAACAGGTTTATATTTAATTCGGTGATAATCTTTTAATATACCAAATAATTTCAAGGCTTGCAAATGTTCTTTAGTAGGATATCCTTTGTTTTTATCAAAATGATACTCAGGATGTTTTTTATGTAAATTCATCATATATTTATCTCTTGCAACTTTTGCTAGTATGGATGCAGCAGCGACACAGAGAGCTTTATTATCACCTTTAACCAAGTTTATTTGTCTAATATCAAGATCAATTTTTTCATAATCTGTAATCGTTATCTGGGGTGTTTTTTTAAATGATTCAATACATTGTTTCATTCCGAGTTTTGATATTGCTTTTGGATTTGAGTTATTTATATCAAAAACATCATAAAATTTTATTTTATATTCTATAGCAATATCTTTAATAAGATTAGATAGTTGAATTCTTTTGTTTGGTGCAATTTGTTTAGAATCTTTTATATCTTTATTAAGATAATTTTTTGGAAGCATCACACAAGCAACAACTAAAGGTCCGGCGATACAACCTCGACCGACTTCATCGCAACCAGCAATATAATCATATTCACCAAGATGTTCTATTTCAAAGTTTAACATAACAATATTTTATAATTTATTATATAATTACAAAAGGAGAAAAAATGGCATCATATGTAACTGCAAAATGTAACAAATGTGGTCGAACATCTCATTATATTTTTGGTTTTTCTGAAGACTTAAGATTATTCGATTTATTTTTAAGTGAGTATAAAAAAGTACAAAAGGACTTGTTTAAAGAAGAAGAGTTTTATAAATACTTTAATGATTTATTTAATAAAGATATTGTAGAATATCAAAAATTAACTGATCAAGAAAAGAATGATATATTAAAACATAATTATCAAAATATTCTTAATTTCTTTTGAGAAGAAGAAATAAAGATGATAAAGAAAAATATATTAACAGGTTATGAGTTAGAACTATATCCTGTGGTTATTCTATCCAAACCCAAAGAAGAACGTGATATTCTAAATGTTCCGCTGTTAAAAGTGAAATTTTTAGACGGAAGTGAATATAATCGTAGATACAACTCACAACAATCACAATATGTGCAATTTAGCAAGGATCAAAAATTATTAACATGTCCATATGAATTAAAATTAACAGCTGAAAATATTAATGAAGAAGAAAGGTAAGGGTAATATGAACGATATAAATTTAAATGCATCAGGAATCGAAATAGATATAAATATTGAAAGAAAAAAGAAAGCAAAATTATGAGGAATTTCCTTAGCGGTATTAGGTTTTTCTTTTGCTTTTGTTATAACAATTTCGTTAGTGATTCAATATTTTTTAAGAAGAAATAATAACCCCCAAATAGCACTTATAATGTTATGAGTAGGTTTAGCAGCATTGTTTGTTTTATCGCTTGTATCAGGTTTTTTATATAAAATTAAAAGTAAATTTATTTATTTTTATTATTTGTTTCAGTTAGGGACTTGGATACTAATATTTACGGGAATTTTATTTTTCTTTTTACAAGTTTATAAATTAGATACAGTTAGATTTCTAGGAATAAGTTTATTACCAATTTTAATTATTGGAGTTTTTGGATTAATAGGTTATTTTGAAGTAATTAAAATAAAATTCTTATATGCTTTCATAGGTGTATTATCAATTGCTTTAATTGTAATGTTTTTTATATCAATATTTGTTTTTGGTATTACTTGATATTATTCAGCAGTTGCTATTGTATTGATTGCAGCGATGACAGCAGCTGATATATATCAAGTACGTAAAGAATTAAATTATGTGGTCTATACAGATTCTAATTTTCAATTTAAATATGCATTAAGTGTTGGTATAAGATTATTTGTTAATGCAGCATCGATATTATTACAATTATTAATGTTAATAATGGGAGCAAGTAAAAAATAAGTGGTTATACTTATTTCAAAACGCAATCTAAAAAACTACACAATAACTTAATTTTTATAGTGTAGCTTTTAGATTGCATTTTGGGACATCACATTGTGATGTTTTATATTGCTTTTTGTTCAAATGGTTTTGATTTCTTACTTAAATTGTTAGTTTCATTAATCTTAGCAGATAACATAGTATTTAATATTGCTACAGGGATAATAAATAAACCAAATAAAACCGGAACAAGTAAAGTAAGAACAAATATAGATATAGAATAATAAGTTATATCTTGTTTTTCTTTGTTGTTGTTATTAATTTGGTAACCAAATATTATTGTATTTAAAACAAGGACTGGTATATAAGTTAATATAGATAAAATAACAAAAGCTAAAAACACAATATATACATATGGAAAACCACCAAATATCATTGCTAAGTAAAAGACAAAAACAAGTGTTATAAATAAGATGATAACATAACTTAATATCGTAGATGTTAATGATAAATTATAAGTTTTAGATATTTTTTTCATTTTTCCTTTCTTTATAAGATAATAATACAAAAAAAAAAAAAAACTGAAGCAAAATATTAAAGAATGACGCTCGGGAGCACCACCCCGACGTGCTATTTTACTGCTTTATTATTAAATATTTTTATATATAATTAAATAAAGATGAAAAAAAATAAAAAAGAAATTGAAATACTCGCTTTAAAATTAACTCATAGTTCTTGCGCGATAGAGAATAATACATTTACATATCAACAAACAAAGGAATTATTATCACAAAAACAAATAAATTTTAACGAATACAGTACTAAAAAACTAAGAGAAGTGTATGAGTTACTAAATTTTAAAAAAGTAATTTTATATATTTTGGATAATTATAATAATTTAAAAATAGATAACGAAACAATAAAACTAATTCATAGTATTATAATGAATAATATTATAGAAAATAAAGGATTATTTAGAAGACATAATGTTGCAATTAGTGGTTCGTATGTTAGACCTTGTGATTATTCAGTTGTAGAATATAAATTACAAAACTTAAATGCTAAATTTAAAAATAAAATAAAAACAACAACCGAAAAATTAGAAAATATTTTAGAATATCATTGTAATTTTGAAAAAATACATCCTTTTAGTGATGGAAACGGAAGGACAGGAAGAGCGATATTATTCTTGATGCAACTTCAACATAATTTGGATATTTTATATATAGATCCAGATTATAAACAAGAATATTATCAAGCATTAAGTGAGTATGATATTAGAGGTGATATTAAACCGCTAAAACGACTTGTTTTAAAAACTAAAGGTAATATATGTTTAAAAGACAAGATATTATAGAAGATTTAGTAGTTAAATATATATATTTTTATGAAGTAAAAGATAAAAATAATTATAATTATCGGTTTGTTTCTGAACTTTTAAAGGAAGAAATGATATATACTAAACCCGACTTTAAAATGAATGTTAATTTAATTTTAAAATGGGTGAAGATGTATAAAGAATCAGTAAAACTTTTAAATCTAAATAACATTAGAATAATTTATAAAAATCATTTTGATTTATATAAAAAAGTCCAAAATTATAAATTGAGTAATTATAAGAGTTTTATTTTATATAATCAAATATGTTTAAATAACTATAAATCACCATTATACCAACTTAATTTTAATAAGAATTTCTCTAACAAAAAAGAATTTGATTCTTTTTATAAGTATGAGTATTATGACTTTAATTTTTTAACCAAATAAAACAACACAATTTTGTGTTGTTTTATTTGGTCTTTTACTATTCTATATAGACTTTAATTGTTTGTATTATATGTATTTTTTCAAACTTAATATTATTCTAGGATAGTCATTGATATTATAACTAAACCAAATATCTAATATCTTGTGTATAAATATTAAATATAATCAAAACAAAGCAATTTATCAAGAAATACTTTGTTTTGATTATATTAAAGCAAAAATGCATAAATACTAAAATTGAGCAAAATTAATTTCTACTATGCCAAAACTTTTTGAAATGCATCTTTGTTGTTGTCTTTTTGAATGTCTGTTGCTTAATTATATCTTCTAATTCTATTGATGATATAAATAACATTACTGTAATAGCAATATGAATAAACATAGCAGATAAAGAAATGATTGGGATTCGAGCAAAAAATTGTGAAAAAATTATTAATCCAAGGTTAACAAATATCATAACTTTTATATTTCCGATTTCAGAAGCTTCCTGACTAAATGATAATATAAAAATTATTATAATTAAGATGAATATTACTAAATAAATAACTACATTTATTACAGTTATAGAAGCATAAACGGGAATAACATTAAACATATTTATGAATAATGCATTGTATGTTCTACTATCAATAACTTGTTTGATAGGATATAAAATAGTTGTTAATATTCATAAAGTTATAGTAATAACTGATAAAATAGCAGCAGATAAATTGAGTTTTTGCAAAGCTTTAAGCATTATAATCCTTTCTTTATTTAGAATACAAAAAAAAAAAAAAAAAACAAAGAAATTTTCTTTCTTTGTTTAAAATAAGCATTCATTTTATAAAAATATTTTTTTATCTTTCATAAAATAAATTATTTTTTAATATTATAAAAAGAATTAATACCTTTAAAAGTTGCTGTATTTCCTAGTTCTTCTTCGATTGCTAATAATCGATTATATTTAGCAATTCTGTCTGTTCTAGACATTGATCCGGTTTTAATTTGTCCTGTATTCATAGCAACCGCTATATCTGCAATAGTGCTATCTTCGGTTTCCCCTGAACGGTGAGATACAACAGCAGTCATATTTGCTTTTTGAGCCATTTGGATAGCATCAAAAGTTTCTGTTAATGAACCAATTTGGTTTACTTTAATTAAAATAGAGTTCATTGACTTTTCTTCAATAGCACGTTTAAGAATTTCAGTATTTGTAACAGTTAAATCATCACCTACAATTTGAACCTTATTTCCTATTTCAGCAGTAAGTTTTTTAAATCCTGCTCAATCGCTTTCTGCTAATCCATCTTCTATAGAAATAATAGGGTATTTTGAAACAAGAGATTCAAGGTATTTAATCATTTCATCAGTTGTATAAGTTAATTTAACATCATTTAAGTGTTCAAAACCAGGTTTTTTAGATTCGATTGCTTCTTTAAGTTTTCCGAAAGTATATACACCATCTTTGTATAATTCTGATGAAGCACAATCCATTGCGATTGCAACAGCATTTTCTCCAGATGTAGCTGGTTGATATCCAGCAAGTTTAATAGCTTCAACTAAAAAATCTAAAGCTTCCTCGTGTGATTTAAAGTTTGGAGCAAATCCACCTTCATCACCTACTTGAACACCGTGTCCGTTTTTCTTAAGCAATTTAGCTAAGTTATGGAAAACAAAGTTTGCCATTTGTAGTGCTTGACGTAAAGATTTAGCACCTACTGGCATAATCATAAATTCTTGGAAATCAAGGGTGTTAGAAGCATGTTCACCACCATTGATAACATTTAACATAGGAAGTGGTAATTGATGTGCGTTAAAACCTCCTAGGTATTTATAAAGTGGTAATTGTAATTCATCTGCAGCTGCACGAGCAACAGCTAATGAAACACCTAAAATTGCATTGGCGCCTAATTTAGACTTAGTTGGTGTTCCATCTAAAATTATCATTCTTTGATCAATTAAACGTTGCTCAGTAACTTCAATACCTTCAATAGCAGGAGCAATAATTTGGTTAACATGATCAACAGCTAACATAACTCCTTTTCCACCGAATCAATTTTTTTCATACTTAGAACCTTTATCTCTTAGTTCTAAAGCTTCTCTTGAACCAGTTGAAGCTCCCGAAGGAACCATTGCTGAACCAAATCCACCTAATTCAGTTGTAACTTCTACTTGAACAGTAGGATTTCCTCGAGAATCCAACACTTCACGTGCATGTATTTTTTTAATTGCTGACATTTATGTCTCCTCTAAAATGTTATATAAATTATGTTATTTCATATTTTATAAATATTAAATATTTAAAAAATTATATAACATATTTTTTTAATAAATAATAAAATATGTAGGAAGCAAGGATTGTGTGTTTTCACAAATTTTGCAGATATCAAAAAGAAAATATGTTTTTAATAAAAATTTCTGGTATTAATATTTCTTTTTATGTAAAATAATTTTGTAAGAAATTAAATAAGTAATTTGATTCTTACAAAATTATAAAAGGAGATATATGAAAATTAAACATAAAAAAAATATTTTTATTTAGCGGTGTTTTTATTACATCAGTTATAGGTATAGCTACCTTAACAGTTACAAGCATATCAAAAAAAGAAGAAAAACCTTGATATTTAGAATATCAAAACAAAAAATTAGAGATTCGCATAAATAAAAACGGACAACTGTTTAATTCTGTGAGAAATGTACCTATAAATAACGATTACGAATTAAAATTACTATTAAATTATGAAGAAAAAAATTCTATTCACGAAGAAAGTTGAGTAGAACAAAAAAACCAAGAATTTATTAATAAAATACAAAATTCTGGTGTTTTATTTAAAAAACATCAAATAAGTTCAATGATGCCTATTGTTTGATTTTATTTTGATAATGAAAATCAAAGAGAAAACTTTATTAAAAATATAATAGACAAAAAAGAAATTTTTAAAGGAATTGTATTTCCTAACGAAATTCAAAACAAAAAATTATCCGACACTAATAAAACAAATGAAGAAGATGTATATTATTTAGTAAATAAATATCCAGATATATCAAAAAATGTAGAATTTGTTGATTTTAAAAAGCAAAGAGACAAAGAGGATAATCGATACTACAATAATATTGGTAATGTAGGAGTTATAGAAGTTAACGGAATGTTAGATGAAAGAAAGCTTGATGGTTTTCTAAGATATGGTATAGAGTGAAATAACATTTCAAACTCAAAATTATCACATCACCCAAACGAGGTAGCAAATATAGTTGCAGGTACACATGGTTATGATAGATATTCAAAAGTTTTCTATTCTACATACTTTTATGATTCAGAATGACAAAAAGCAATCGAATGAATGGTTAAAAATAAAAGAGTAAGGGTTATAAATCATAGTTACGGAGCAGGGCCGAACAATAAAAGAAAGGATTATAGTGAAATCAATCTTTTTCTAGATTATATATCAAGAAAATATGGTGTTGTAAATATTTTTGCCTCAGGTAATGGAAACAATAAAAACGGAATAGAAAATGAATGAATAAATTGAAAATCTCTTTCATTTAATAACTTAGTTGTAGGAGCATTAGATTATTACCATTGATCAAAAGATCCAAAAGACTCAATAGCACCATACTCAAATTATCTTCTTCCAGACAATTATAATTCACTTGCAAAACCTAATGTAGTTGCTCCTGGATATTTATATGAAAGAAAACAACTTAATCAATTTGGAGAAAAAAAGGATAGTTTTGGGAAGTGAACTGTTGTAAAAAGCATCACATCGATTAATTCTAATGATGAGATTTTAGAATATATAACACCAGAATCTGGGATATATAGACTAAAAGTGAAAAAATATTCTGATGCACTGTTTGATAATTCGATTAATGATAGTTTAGCAATGACATATACAGTTCAAGAAAGATAGTATGAAAAAACTAAAGAAATGATTTTTTCCTTTTTCGTTTAGTTTAGGTTTATTAACTGCTTCTTGTACTTCCTCATCTCTTGACTCTAATAAAAAAGAAATAAAAGATTATGAGATATCAGATATAACAAAATTTAAATCTCTTATTTCTAAATATAATAAAGATAATAATATCCAAACAATTTATGATCCTTATTTTACTTACTTTTGATCAGGTAATACAGAAAATAAAGGAAAGTTTAAATATATCTTTGATCATAAATATGAATTAATTACCTCAGAGCAAGAGTTAGACGAAAAATTTCTAAACAAATTTAGTCTAGAGACAGTAAGGGCATTTGGCTGAAGAAATCACTTACAAACAAACTTGAAAATAGACTTAAATACATTAACACAACAACAGTTTCAACAAAAAAATAGAGAAAAATTCAAAGAAATTTATTTAAATAATGAAGATATTGATAAATTTTTCAAAACCAAAAATTTATTGATGTATGAAGGTTGAACACGGAGTCCTGCTATTGATGAAATAAGTCTTGTCGTCGATGATAAAAACAAAAATCAAATAAATTTACACTTTAATGTTGTAGATACAAGTGGTTTAGGAGTAAATTATGATATACCACTTTATAATATGATGTCGGAATTAAAAATGGATATAAAATACCTTGATAAAACAAAGACAATAACTATCAATCCAGAATTAAACAATGATCAAACAAAACAATTTTATGAGTATTTGAAAAATTTATATAAAGATGAATAATAGATACACAAAGAGAACATCTGTAAAAGGTGTTCTCTTTGTTTAAGACGATTGATTTTTGAAAGAATCGTAGTTTGAAAGAGAAAAGAAAAAATAATCTATTACTTTTTCTTTTAGTTGAGGTTTTTCTTCTATTTCCGAATAAAGAATATGATTTTTCAACTTAAGATTTGCAAATAATTTCTTAATCACTTTATTTAATTTTTCTTTTTTTGCACTATCAGAACTTCATTGAATTGCATTCATAACATTTTGATCTTTTCTGAAAGTGTTTACATTATCTTTTAAAATACTAATCAATTCAAGTCCTTGTTCTTTTGTTGTTGTTGCTTTAAAAAAGTAATCATAAAAAGAATTAAACTTTTTAGTAACCTTATCTAAGGTATCATATTCTTTGTCTAAGATTTGTTGATTGTTTGTAATGCTTTTGGGACTTAATTCACCTGTT
Organism: Mycoplasma sp. 4013; assembly: GCF_054353875.1. Classification (NCBI taxonomy): domain Bacteria; kingdom Bacillati; phylum Mycoplasmatota; class Mollicutes; order Mycoplasmatales; family Mycoplasmataceae; genus Mycoplasma; species Mycoplasma sp. 4013. The sequence goes on from NZ_JBTHHK010000001.1 coordinate 115,592, forward strand.
CCCACACTAAGAGATAAAACTTTTTCTTCTTGTTTTACTAAAGCATATGAATGGATTTTTATATCTTTATCAATTATTCCTTTAACATCCGATTGGATATCATCAATATGTAATCATTTTGTTAAATATAAAGTAGGACGCCGGGGTGGTACCACCCCAGCGTCCTACTTTAAACTTTTAAAACATACTATTCCTTCCTTTGATTTTTGTATAAATTATATATAATATATTAGCCATCAGAACAATAACCCACTAACTTGGTCAGGGTAGAAATACAGCAGCCATATGAGGAAGTGTTGTGTCAGGTGGTTTTTTTGATAAGGAAAGTTATGTCAGATGTATTTTTTGAATTAGAAAACGGTGATCGTTTTAAATATCGTGTTGGGGTGATTATTCGTAAAGAGAATCAAATTTTAATAGCAAGTGATCCGTGGAATGGTTATTGATATTTACCAGGTGGGAAAGTTGCTATGCACGAAAGTATTGATGAAGCGGTTTTACGTGAAATCAAAGAAGAATTGAATATAAATGTTGTGAATATACATAAGCATTTTTTGATTGAGTCGTTTTATGTAAATAGTTTTAATTTAAAACGTTACCATGAATTATCTATAATTGTTTCAGCAATACCTGTTTCATTTGAAAAGATATCAAAACCAGAATTTACATTTGAAGAAAACGGAAATGTTTTTGCTTTTAAATGAATAGATATTGACAAACTTAAAGACATTAATTTCTTTCCCAGATTTTTGGTAGATCAACTAGATAATTTACCACAAGATATCAAAATAATTACTATCAGGCAATAATAGTTTAATATAAAAAGCACTGTATACAGTGCTTTTGGTTATTTCTTGTAAAAATCACTTATAATTTTAAAGTATTTATCAAAGCTTTCAAAATATAGCATATGACCAACTTTATTAAAAACTTCAATTTGGATATCTTTAACATTTTCCTTAAAATATTTGATGCAGTTTTCTCTATCAATAACAGCATCTTTTTCACCCAACATTAATAAGGTAGGAACATTAATTTTATTTAATCCTGCTTCAATTTGATTCATCAAATTTATATCTGGCAAACTGTGTCCGAGTTTTAAAATTGTAGGATTGTTATAAAGTCAAGGATTAAAGTTGTTTCTTTCATTTTCCATAAAATCTTTATTTTCAAATAGATTAGTTGGATCAAAATAGAGTGCTTTTAAGAAAACTTTATAATCATCAAAAGTTTTAGGAAAATATGTATCTAAATAGTCTTGTTTTTTAACTAATGATGATTTATTCATCGGAGCAACATAAATCATTTTTGAAAATAGTTCAGGTGCTTTTTTATAAGCAAGCGAAATAGTTCCACCTCCCATTGAATGGCCAATTAAAACTACATCTTTTAAATTATTTTGTTTGATAAATTTAATTAATAAATCAGAAAAACCGTTAACGCTAATTTCATCATTATTTTTTGCTTCTAATAAGTTGTTTCCTGGAAAAGAAATTGCATAATAATCGCTTAAGGTTCATTTATCCATAAAAACATTATGAATTTCTGCTCTTGAGTTAAATCCATGTACAAAAATAATTGGGTTTTTAGGCTGGTTGTTATCTTTAAAAACATAAGGATAATCGTATTTTAAGTTCATATAACCTTTCTTTTATCTATTTATTAATAGATAAAATTATAACATCTAAAATTTATGTATTTTATATTTTTTGAAGTAAAATTTCTTGTTTTCTTTGTAGAAATTTTTGTCATTTTCTATAAAGAAAAACCTTAAAAAACACTAAAGAAGAAATTAAGAAAATAATGCTTATGTGAAATACTATTGCAATATAAGGAATCGGAATAGGCACAATAGAAGCAATTGTGTAAAATTCTCCTCCATATTGTCAATCTAAGTTTACTAAACCAGAAGCATTGTGTGTTATATTGAGTGCAAAAATCATTATAGTAGTGTATACAAGTTGAATAAGGAAGAATATATTTGTGTAAATTATATCTTTGTATTTATTATCGTGATAGGATATATAATAATATGCTCCTATAACATATATAATAAAGTGCAACATAAAATAAAGTTTGTTTAATGATGTACCGATAAAAATATATCATAAATTTATTGATGCCTGTGGTTCGGTATAAGGAACAAAAATAACTGTTAAAAATCCACAAAGAGCTGCTGTCGGAGCAATATACGAAATGATTTTATGATTTTTTTCACTTATCAACAGGATGCTAATTATTAAATATAACATCGGACATATATCGAGTAAAAGTGATTTTGACAAAACAGTGCTTCGATAAAAATCATTGCTAGGTGCTGATGTAATTTCAGAAATTAAAGCAATATCTCTAAATCATCTTGCTGCAGCAAAGTATATTAATAATGTAATTCCGATGCTAATTTTTATCCATCTTTTTCTAAGTTTGTTTTTTGTCTTTTTGTTTATATACCAAGGTAAAAAAGCGAAAACAAAAGACAAAAACAAAATAAGTATTAAAAATCCATTTTTCATTTATTCCCAACTAATAAATTATATAAGTTTCACGAAAAAGACAAAAAAACCACAGCGTGGTTTAAATGAGGATAGGATATATTATCTTTTAATTTCTTTAAGACGAGCACTTTTACCTTTACGATCACGCATGTAGAATAATCTTTTTCTACGAACTTTGTTTGAACGTACTACTTCGATGTGTGCGATTAAAGGTGAGTGTACAGGGAATGTTCTTTCAACACCAATTCCATAAGAAATTTTTCTAACAGTAAATGATTCTCTAGTTCCTGATTCTTTTTTAGAAATTACTAAACCTTCAAAAACTTGGATACGTTCTTTTTCACCTTCGCGGATACGAACTGAAACACGAACATTATCGCCTGTTTGAAAGTTTGGTAAATCATTACGCAACTGACTTTGTTCTACAATTTCTAATAATTTATTTCTCATTTTGAATCCTTTCAATGATATCGGGACGATTTTTTAATGTTTTTGTATATTGTGCATCCCGTTTTCATTTATCAATTTCTTTATGATTACCATTAAACAAGACTTCAGGGACTTTCATACCCTTATATTCTCTTGGCCTGGTATATTGTGGGTAATCTAATAAACCTTGTCCTTGAAAAGAGTCATTAATATGTGATTCTGCTTTTATAACACTAGGTAGCAATCTAATTATACTATCAGCAATAACCATTGCTGGGAGTTCTCCGCCTGTCAAAACATAATCACCTATTGATAATTCTAAGTCAACTAGTTCAACAACCCTTTCATCAAAACCTTCGTATCTACCTGCTATTAATGTAATTTGATCCTTTTTAGATAATTCATTTGCAATTTGTTGGTTAAAAGTTTTACCCTGTGGTGAAACTAAGATTTTATAACCACCACGATTCTTTAATGAATCTAATGCTAAATCAATTGGTTCAACTTGAAGCAAAAGACCGTGTCCACCCCCATAAATTTCATCGTCTACTTTACGGTGTTTGTCTTTACTGAAATTTCTAAAATCAATAACATTAATTTCAATAATATTATTCTGAATAGCTTTATGAATAATGCTTTCTTGATAAAAAGGTGTGAAATAATTTGGAAACAAGGTTAAAAAATTGATTTTCATTTTATTTTGATACTTTGTGAGCTTTAAGTAGGTTCGCAACTGTGTCAGTAGGTTTTGCACCTTGATTTAATCATTTAACTGTAGCCTCTTTGTTTAAAACAAATTCCTTAGTCGATGGATTGTAGTGTCCTAATGCTTCAATAAATCTTCCATCACGTGGAGCTCTTGCATCAGCAGCAACAATTTTATATACTGGTTTGAATTTACATCCCATACGTTTAAGTCTTATTTTTACCATTAATATCCTCCTTTGCTGTCAAGTAATTTTACTTGACACTCTAAAATGTTGTATAAATTATAATAAAAAAATTTTTATAATCAAATTTAATTTAAAAATTCATTTAAGACTATATAAAAGACTTAAATGAATTTTGTTAATATATTAACCTACTACCCGTAAATCAAGATATCATTTTGGAAGTATATACTGACCTATTGAGAAGGTATTGTTAGCACCAAATTTAAAATCATAATTTTTAAAATAAATATAGTTAAAAATTATTATTATAGCTAATGCAATAAATGCTAATAAAACTAATATATCGATTCAAGTAGGTTTAATTTGTCGATATTTTGTCCGTTTTTCATATGGATCATAACCACGAGTTTCCATTGAGTTTGCTAAATCATCCGCTTTTTGAAAAGATGAAACAAATAAAGGGATAATTAAGGTAGTAAATGCGGTTATTTTTTCTTTTAAATTACCATTTTTAAAATCCACTCCACGTGAAGATTGAGCTTTTATAATTCTTTGCGATTCATCTACTAATGTTGGGATAAAACGCAAAGCGATCGAGATAATTGTAGCGATAATATGTGTTGGAATAAATAAGAATTTTAAAGGATAAATTAAATCTTCGATTGCTTTATTTAATAAAATAGGCCGTGTTGTGTTGGTAAGCAAAGATGTAATTAAAACCATTATGTAAATTCTTAAAAACAATGCTAAAGTTCTGTTGATAGAATTTAAAGAAACACCATATTGGATTTTCGCATTTTGTCCAAATGTTTTTACAAGTGTTGAATAATCAAAGTTAGTTCCTAAATAATATTGCTGTCAACTGATCGGGGTGGTAAAATCTGATTTAGATGTATAAAAACTTCAAAAAAGTTCATTGTGATAGTGATCATTATAGACTGATTCAGAATTTATGATATATAAATTAACTAAGAAAATAACAACTGAAATAAAAATAGGTAGTTTAAGTAACTTAAATAAAGGTCTAATTTTTTTAGTAGATGCTAGATAAATAATTACCAAAGGAAGTAAAATAACAAATAAATCAATAAATGAACTAGCAATAAATACCATTATAATATATAAAACAGTTAAAAAAACCTTTATACGAGGATCGAAATTATAAAGAAAACCATTACCAGGGATATAACGACCAAAAATACTTTTCATTATTTATCCTCTCTTGATAAATTGATAAAATCAGCAAGTTCTTTTAATGATTTTACCTTAGGTACATCTAATCCGTTTTGTCTTAATTTAAAGACAAATTCGAGTAATTTGGGAGGCTGTAAATTGTTTTCTTTTAGAAAAAGAATATCATTTAAAACTTCATAAGGTTGTCCTTGTCGCACAAGTTTTCCGTCTTTTAAAACAACAACTTTACTTGCTCTTTCTAGGACACGGTCTAAATCATGTGTAACATTTATAATGGTTTTACCGCTTTGGTTGAGTTTGGTTAAAATATCCAAGATTTCTACCACACCCACAGGATCCAATCCAGCAGTAGGTTCATCAAAAACCATAAAATCAGGGTTCATTGCTAAGATACCAGCAATAGCAACGCGTCGTTTTTGTCCACCCGACAACTCAAAAGGACTGCGAGACAAATATTCTGAACCCAATCCTACCATTTCCAAACATTTTCTAGCTCTTTGATATGCTTCTTCTTTCGGTACACCATATGCAATAGGACCAAAAGCGATGTCATCTTTTATAGTATTTTTGAAAAGTTGGTATTCAGCAAACTGAAAAACTATCCCGATTTTCTTACGTATTTCTTTTAGGTTTTTAATTTTTCTTCGTTTTTGTGAATCGTTTATGATATGAAATTTTTCTGTATGGTAGTTTTTTAACTTTTTATTATATATATCAGTTGAAAAAGTTCATTCTACTGTTCCAAAAGAAGGTTTAAGTAAGCCATTTAGATGTTCAATTAAAGTAGTTTTACCTGAGCCAGTTGACCCGATAATACCTAAGTATTCACCATCAGCAACATCTAAGGAAACATCAGTGAGAGCAGTAAATTCTCAAGGAGTTCTTTTATTAAAAATATGTGTAATTTTGTTTGTTTTTACTTGCATATATTGTCTATTAACTCCTGTTCGTTATAGGTTGGATTAATTCCTTTAATAAGTTCGCTAAGTTTATAAATAAAAGGAGAATCAATTTTCGCTAAATCAATTATGTCTTTATTATTTAGTATTTCTTGTGGTGAGCCAAATGCTACTAATTCACCATTTGAAAAAACTAAACATTTATCAGCTAAAATTGCTTCATCCATATTATGTGTGATAGAAATTAAAGTTTTCTGCCTTGAATCGCGAATTTCTTTAATTAAATTTAAAACATCATGACGGCCCTTTGGATCAAGCATCGAAGTAACTTCATCAAAAATCATAACATCTGGATCTAATGCTAAAACCGAGGCGATTGCAACACGTTGTTTTTGCCCACCAGAAAGGTTTTCAGGTTCTCTTTCAAGATGATTTTGCATCCCAACACGTGTAGCACATTTTAAGATAATATCTTTCATTAATTTTGGATTAACACATCGATTTTCAAGTCCAAAAGCAATATCATCTTCAACAGAAGAACCGATAAACTGGTTATCAGGGTTTTGAAAAATAATACCTATTTTTTTGCGAACCTGAACTAGTGTAGTACGATGATATTCAATACCATCAATATAAACTGAACCTTGTTGCGGCTTAAGCAAACCGACCAAAATTTTAGAAAGGGTGCTTTTTCCACTCCCGTTATGACCTAAAACAGCTATATATTCACCTTTTCTGATGTGAAAAGAAACATTTTTCAATGCAGGTTGCAAGATTCCAGGTTTATAACTAAAAACGATGTTATTAACTTTTATCATATATATATTTTAATAAAAAAGCAGGATTTAAAGAATTATTTTTATTTTTATGTTTTATAATAAATTATAAATATTTTAATTTTGTTTTATTAATTTGTATTTTAAAAATACTTAGCGACCTACAAAAAGAACTTGTGGAAAATTTCCACATTTAGACATTTATGGTATAATCTAAATTATGAATATCAAAAAACAATTATCATATAAAGACATAGCAGCACAATCTAAAGTTTCTATTTCAACTATTTCAAGGTTTTATAACAACGGATACGTGTCTAAAAAAACAAAAGAAAGAATTCAAGCCGTAGTAAAAGCAAATGAGTATTATCCCAATCAAGGAGCCCGTTTAATCAGAGGTCGTGATAATTCGGTATTTATTATTATGCCAATTTGAGCGCAAAATTTATATGCATCTATTGTAAGTGGAATTACCATTTCTTGTGCAAAAACAGGAAGAAGAGTAAATACAACTTATTCAGGCAGTTCAACATCTGAATATATTGATTCAATAAGATATGCATTATCTTGAAAACCCGGATCAATTGTTGTATTTATTCCACAATATGATAAAGAATTATTTGACTTTATTCGTAAAACAGATGATACAACATTTATAGTTTACGGACATCAAGTTCGGGGGATAAATTGAATCAAACCTGATGTGACCAAAGGCTTTTATGATTTAACTAACAAAGTAATGTTAAGTACACACCCTAAGGATCGAAAAGCAATTTTTGTTAAAGATGATCGCCTTAGTGATTCGCAAATTGCTGAAAGAATTCAAGGATACGAAAGAGCTTGTTCGGAAAATGGTTGAGAAATTCATGATTTTCATCTAAGTACCAAAAAAGAAATTGATGAAATTATTCGTTTGAATAATTACCTTAAAAAGAACAATATTAAAAATATTATATGTTCAACACACGAAGTTTATGTAACTTTAACTGTTACATTAGGGGTGCGTGAATACACATTTACAGATATAGGTTATCAATCAATTTATGATAATATGAAGAATTATTCAGCAAAAATATTCATTGATTATCCTAATATCGGTTTTAAAATTGATGATATGATTACAGTTTATAAAGAAACACATGAATTTATTTCTAAAATAATTCCTATTGAAATTTTAGAACCAAGAAGATAATGTCAAAATTTAAAAAACATTATGATAATTTTATAACAATCTTCACATCAATTGTTTGGTCAACGAAAAAATTAGATGATGTTTTAGGTAATCAACTTAAACGCATTCGTTTTGTTCGCTTAGGTTATGTAGGTTTAGTAATTTTTGCTTCTCTAATTTCAGTTTTTTCTTTGGTTTCACCAACCGAAGCGATTAAACCTTATTGAGGACCTGCTGTTGCTACATTACAGCTTATTACCTTTACATTTTTTATCTTTGATTTTGTTGCACACTTAGTTACATATCGGATTTATAATAATTTAAATAAAGATATTCAGTTGTGAAAAAGTACAGTAAAATTTATTTTTTCTGGGACAGGGATTGTTATTTTATTGTGTATTTTAACGTCTTTACATGTGATTGAGGATTTTAGTAATCATATTTCACCTGCTTTATCTAAAGCAATAAATTTCTTTAGAATCTTAAATATTTTTAGATTTATTCGTTTGTTTATAGTGTTGGCATTTTTTGCACCGTTTAAGATTATCATCGATGTTTTTGCTAAACAAAAAAAGGTGCTCTCATATGTTTTGTTATTAGTAATTTTAGTGATAATTGTTTTTGCGATATTGATATGAAATAATGAAACAGTATATTTAGAAAATGAGCAAAAAAACTGATTAGAAAGTCAAAAAATTGACTTTAAGCAGTGACAAGAATTTTTAAATTATAAAAATTTAAATGAAATAGAGACAAAAAAATTCTTACAACAACATCCTAATTTACAGACAAACCTAGCAAATTTTGAAAATAATTATCAAAGTTATCAAGATTTATCTAGTGGTTATGTAAAGAATTTTGTGGATGCTTTGTATTTTTCAACTATCACATTAACTACAATAGGTTATGGTGACTTACTACCACATGCACCAATTACAAAAATTATAGTTTCAGTCAATGCATTGATTGCTTTAGCGATTATAGCTATCCCATCCGGGGTTATAGCAGGAGCATTCTTAACAGAAATGCAAGCACATATACATAAAAAGAACAAAAAAAAGGACACTGAAGTGATTGATGAAACAAATCAAAATGCTTCGGAAAACGAGGTAAGCAATGATTAAATTAGGATCTCACATTTCTTTTAAAGCTCCACATTATTTACCTGGGGCAGTAAAAGAATCACAAGAAAACGGTGCAAATACAATGATGGTTTATCTTGGAGCACCACAAACTACCAAGAGAGTAGATGTAGAAAAATATAAATTACAAGAATATGAAGAAAATTGAGCTAATGTGATTCCAAAAGAAGATATTATAGTTCATGCACCATATGTTATTAATCCAGCAAGTCCATCAAAACATGCTTTTTCAAATGATTTTTTAATAGCAGAAATTAAAAGAATGAATTATTTAGGATTAAAATGATTAGTCTTGCACCCAGGATCATATACAGAATTTGAACCACAAGAAGCACTTGATCAACTTGTTGATTCACTTAAATATATACTTGAAAATACAAAAGATGTAGTAATTTGCATTGAAACAATGGCAGGAAAAGGAACAGAAATTGGTACAAATTTTGAGCAAATTCGTTTTATTTTAGATTGAGTTGATTCAGAACGAGTACAAGTTTGTTTAGATACGTGTCATATGTGGGATTCTGGATATGATTTGCAAGATTATGAAAATTTTAAAAATGAGCTAAAAAGATGAAATCTGCTTGAAAGAACCAAAGTAATACATTTAAATGATTCAAAGCACGAAATTTTCTCTCGTAAAGACCGCCACGCAAACATCGGAAAAGGAACAATAGGAACCGAGACACTCAAAAAATTTGTTCATGATCCTGATTTTGATAATATTCCTATTATACTAGAAACTCCATGAGCAGATGATGGACCAATTTACAAAGATGAAATAGAATTATTATTAAGTAAATAAAGAGATTTGCAGTGTAAACTGCATTTTTTTTACTTTCTGGTAACAACAAAAGATTATAAGTTCGCTTTTTGTTCTTTTTTTAGTTCGTGTTTAAAAATCATTAATAATTTAAATGGAGCGAATATGAAAAAAATTAAAAAATGAATATGAATTCTTTTAAGTGTGTTGGTTGTTCCTGCATTTGCAAGTGGTTTATTTTTATATCAACATAATAAACAAAATAACCATAAATATATTACTATAAAGGTTCAAAAGGTTATTGATGGTGATACAATCATAGCAACTGATTTATCTAATAAACAATATCATATACGGCTCTATGGAATTGATACACCTGAGACTCAAAAAGATTTTAAAAAAGAAAAGCTACAAAAATATGAAAATGATTATGCAAAGAAAGCAAAGCAATATACATCAGAATTAATTGAAAATAAAAGAATATATATGCAGCAAATTCAAGTTGATAAATATAAAAGGGTAGTTGCTGTTTTATATTTATCAACAAAAGATGATTTTTATAATTCGATTAATGCTAAATTAGTAGAAAAAGGACTTGCTAGAGTTCATTATATTCAAGATAAAAATCCTAAAGCACCTTACTATACATATAATGAAGAAATGAAGCAAATGTATGTAAAATTACTTAAAAAACAAGAGATATCAAAAAGTAATTTAAAAGGCTTTTGAAAAGAAAATTTATATACTATTTTCTCGAAACCATAGGTTTTTCTATATAAAAACAAGGGATTTATAACAAAAATGGTATAATTTAAAAAATATTTATGCTTTAGGAGTAAAAATATGTCAGCAAAGAATACACAAGATTATAGTGCAGCAAATATTAAACACTTAGAAGGTTTAGAACATGTTCGTAAGCGGCCAGGGATGTATATTGGAAGCACATCTAAATCAGGACTCCATCATATGGTTTGAGAAATTGTAGATAACTCTGTTGATGAAGCAATGGCAGGATATGCAAAAAATATTCATATAACAATAACAAAAGAAGAAAATATAATAGTAGAAGATGATGGTCGCGGCATTCCTACTGATGCTCATCCAAAATTTGGTATAAGTGCATTAGAAGTAGTTTTAACCAAACTTAATGCTGGTGGTAAATTTGAATCAAATGCATATAAAGTTAGTGGGGGTTTACATGGTGTTGGGGCTTCAGTTGTTAATGCTTTAAGTGATTCGATGAAAGCATGAGTTAAACGTAATGGGAAAGTTTATTTTGCTGAATTTCATAATGGTGGGCAAACTTTAACACCCACAAGTGTAATTGCTGATTGCGATCCAAACGAGACAGGGACCAAAATTCAATTTCATCCTGATTTTAGAATAATGGAGAAGTTGAGTTTTGATAAAGATATAATAATAGATCATATTAAACAAATAGCTCACCTTAATAAGGGTTTACTTGTTACAGTTAAAGATGAAAGAGACGATTCTTATCAAGAATTTCGATATGAAAATGGGATAATTGATTATGTTAAAGAAGTAGATGAAGGTTATAAACCTGTGAATAATGATGTTATTTATGCTTCAGGAGAATATAAATATATTGATGAACATACTCAAAACGAAGTTATTATAGGCGTAGAAGTAGCTGTGCAATACCTTTTTGACTTATATCGTTCTAATATAATTTCATATACAAATAATATTCTAACAATTGAAGGTGGGACACATATATCTGGTTTTTATGATTCAATAATGCGTTTAGTCAATTCATATGCTCAAGAAAAAGGTATTTTTAAAAATGAATCAGAGCGTTTTACCCGTGATGACTTAATTGAAGGAATGACAGCGATTATTTCAATAAAACACCCTGATCCACAGTTCGAAGGACAAACAAAGGCGAAATTAGGTTCTAAAGATGCTCGTAGAGCAGTAAATGAGATTTATTCAGAAGCTTTTGAACGCTTTTTAAATGAACATCCCGATTTAGCTAAAAAGATAGTAGAAATTGCTATAGCTGCACGTAGAGGACGTCTTGCATCGAATGCAGCAAGAGATAATGCTCGTAGAAAGAATGTTTTTGAAAGCGGAGGTTTACCAGGTAAGTTATCAGATTGTTCATCAAAAAATGCAGAAATTTCAGAGTTATTTATAGTCGAAGGAAATTCAGCTGGTGGGTCAGCTAAGATGGGTCGTGATCGTCATATCCAAGCTATATTACCACTTCGCGGGAAAATCCTAAATGTAGAAAAAACCAGACAAGAAAGAGTGTTTGGAAACGAAGAAATAATGTCGCTTATTACAGCATTAGGAACAGGATTGGGTGAAACCTTTAACATTAATAAATTAAGATACCATAAAATAGTTATAATGACAGATGCTGATGTTGATGGTGCACACATTAGAACTTTATTATTAACATTCTTCTATCGTTATTTTAAACCTTTAATAGAATATGGATTTATCTACATCGCGCAACCTCCTTTATATAAGATTTCACAAGGAAGAACGGTAGAATATGCTTTTAATGACCAACAAAAAGAAGAAATTATTGCTAAATTTAATCAGAGTCAAAAAATAACAATTCAACGCTACAAAGGACTTGGGGAAATGGACCCTATTCAACTTTGAGACACAACAATGAACCCGAAAAACCGCAAAATGTTACAAGTTCAAATTGAAGATGCAGTAAGAGCAGACCGTATTTTTGAAATTCTTATGGGTGAAAATGTTTTACCACGTAAACAATTTATAGAAAATAATGCAAAATATGTTAAAAATATTGATTTATAAAAGTACCTATTAATTAGGTACTTTTATAAATTACATTAGCATATGGTTATTTAATCAATAACGATTCTTCATCCATTTGTTTTGGTTTTGGGATATTTAGATAATCTAATAAAGTTGGTGAAATATTAGCTAGACATCCATCTTTTAATTTTACTGATTTATCGGTGCAAATAAGCATAACAGGATTACTTGTATGTTTGGTTGCTGGTTTTCCGCTTTCATCTTCAGTTATTTCTGCATTTCCGTGATCAGCTGTTATAAATACAGTGATATTGTTGCTTTGTGCTCAATCAATAATTCTTTTAATTTGTGTATCTAAAAAACTTACTGCTTCAATAGTAGATTTAAGATTTCCGGTATGTCCTACCATATCAGGGTTAGCAAAGTTCATAATAGTAACATCAAAATCTAAAGCATTTTTTAATAACTCATCGGTAATACCTTCAGCAGACATATGTGGTGCATCAGCATATGATTCTACCTTCAATGAATCAACCATAATTCTTTTTGAGTTTTTAAACACAATGTCTTTTCCGCCATCCATAAAGTAAGTCACATGTGCATATTTTTGTGTTTCAGCAACACGTAATTGACTTACACCTGCTTCTTCCAAAACCCTACCAATAGGCATATTAATTTCCATTTCATCAAATGCAATATTTGTTTGAATTCCTTCATATTTCATCATTGAAACAAATTGGTTAATTTTAACAGGTTGTGACGGTTTATTTTCGTATAAAGGCGAACCAATTAATAAATGAGTTAGTTGTCTAGCTCGATCAGGACGGAAGTTAAAGAAAATAATCGAATCACCATCTTTTATAAATGAATCTGCTGACAAGTTTGCTTTTTGTGCAGGTATAAAAAACTCATCTGAAATATCATTAGCATATTGCGAATCAACATAATCAAGAGCATTTTGATATTTATTTTGCGAATTACCTAATAAAGTTGCGTATGCTTTTTCAACACGATCAAACATTTTATCACGGTCCATTGCATAAAAGCGACCAGAAACGGTTGCGATGTTGTAATTATATTTATCACAGATATCTTGTAGTTTTTGCATTGATGCTTTGATTGAACGAGGGGCAACATCACGACCATCACCAAAAGCATGTACAGAAACTTTTTTAAGTCCATATTCGTATGCTGCATCTAGAAGTTCAAATAAATGTGTTTCTAATGAGTGAACACCACCTGGAGATAAAAGTCCCATTAGATGAAGTGTTGAATTATTCTTTTTAACATCCTCGAATGCTTTTACAAATGCTGGAGCAGATTTAAAAGTTCCATCTTTTAAAGCTTTGTTAATTAATGATAATCCTGTATACACAATTGTTCCTGCACCAATATTTAGATGTCCCACTTCTGAATTACCCATTTGTCCTTTTGGTAATCCTACAAACTCACCAGAAGCCTGAATTAATGAATTAGGGTATTCAGCAAATAATTTATCAAAGGTTGGTGTATTTGCTAAAGCAAAACCGTTTCCTTGGCTTTCCCTACGTAATCCTAATCCATCTATAACTATTAAAATAACTTTTTTCATATTAAACCTCGATATATTTAATAGATATTGTATCACAAATTATCTTTTTGTTGCAACAGATAATTTTCCACCTATAACTGTATATTCCATATTTTCAACCATTTTAAGTTGATATTCAAATTCGGATAAATTATCGTATGCTTTAGAAAATAAAAACATTATAAAATCATACACCATCATCATTGCACGAACATCATTTTCACAATATTTTTTTAAGTTAGGAACGATATTGTTTTGTCATACAGCATCATTGGTTGCGCCTAAATATCTTAATATAGCAGCTTCCATTGCCATTGTTCCTTTTTGAATTACAAGTTCTGAATAAGGTGTGATTTTGTTTTTCAGATCAAAATTCATATGAGTGATGTATTTTTCTATTTTCTTAATAGAAAAATAGTATTTTAGGAAGTTGATATGAATTAGTTTTTTAGTAGTTATTATGTTTTCTTTAATAAAATCTTTATCAACTTTTGTTGTTTTTATGTTATTACCATCTTCGTAAAAAGCAGTAATTTTTTCATAATTTTTTTTCTCTTGCTTTGAATTTTTAAAACAATCAGCTAAATCAATTGTGTGATTATTAATTCAATCCACCATACCAGCAAAATAATGAATGCTTTTATATTTTTGATCAATATATTGTTCAAATTCTTTGTTGTTTAGGTAATTTTCAGTAACTAAATCTTTAATCTCCTTATTGCGTGCATTTTCATAATTTTTGTTATATACAACAAATCAATCTGCTTTATTTGAATAAATGACATCGATTAAATCAACTAAATTATATATAGTTAAATCTTTTGTATCTATTACAATATTTTCAACTTTTTCTTCGATGCCATTTTTAGTTATAATAACAGAAACTTGATTTACTAATTGATTATATGGAGCAATATTATTTAAAGGAGGATATAAGTCAGAAAAACCCTCATAATCATATCAACAGATCCGAGCATCTTTTTGATGTAAGGGGAGAATTTTTGTCAAAGCATCTAAGTTAAAAAAATTAATGTTTTTATTATATAGTTCTATTTTTCTTGTAAATTCAACTAAATTTTCTTTTTCTTTTTTGCTAAAGAAAGAAAAAGAAATTTCATCAAAATTTGGACCTATAAACAGTTTATATAAAGCAATTTTTTGTTCTTTATTAATAAAGTTTCATTCATCAATTCATATTTTTTGTGAATTTGTTTGATAGTTTAATGTGTTATTCAATCAACTTTTTACAGATTCGATTTTTTTATCTTTTTCAATTGATAAAAACTTATATATTGCATCAAAGTTGCTTTTGTTGTTAAATTCATTAAATGCTTTTTCAATAATTTTTTTATATATCTTAAAAGACCGAAATTCAATGGTAATTTCTTTTGAAAGATTTTCAATAATAAAAAGTTTTTCATCAGTTGAATGAAGTATGTCAGCTGTTTTTTGAGAAAATGAAATACCATTTCTTTTGATAATATTAATAAATTCTAAATGGCTGTTTTCATTATGGTTAAAGCCTAATTTCAAATTAATATCACCTGTTCTTACTAATGCTTCAAACATCTGTTTTTGATATGTGCTAGGATTATCCTTAGAAATTTTACGGATAGATTTTGTAACATCAGCAGCAAAAGATTCATAAAAGTTTATTTTACCTTTTTGTACCTTACGATGTATTCTATCTCAGGGATTTATTATTAAAACTGACATATCGTTAATATTAATGTTGTTTGTCTTAAAAATTTGATAAATATAGAAATGTTTGTAATACATTTCATATTTACATCTTGCTGTATAACTTAATAAAACTAATTTGTTCAAGGATTTATGATAAATAAAGAAAGGTGCAACATAATCGAAATCGCCTGATACATCATATAATGTTCCGTTAAAGATTAAATCTATTTCATTATCCTTGATAGCTTTTAATGTATCGATATGCTTGGTTTGATAGTCACTTTTCGATGAAATAAATTTAACTTGTGAATTTGGAATATTATATTTATTTAAATATCAATTTAATGCATCTTTTAAATAATTATCATAACTATCTTTATTTACTTTTATATATGTTTCTGTATCACTAACAGAATCTAAATTTAATTCATGAAATGCATCAATATCGTGATTTTCGAAAAATTCATAATCAAAATTAACAAATTGCTCATCATCTTCTTCGTTAGTTATTTCGATGTTATCTCAAGTTCTGTTTCATCTCTTTTGATATTCTTGTTTAATATCACTAATAAGTGAATCGTTATTTCAAATTAATGCAGGATTATTACCAAAAACGCGTTTAAAAATATTTCATGTAACTTTATTTTGTTGTTTTTGCATTTTATTCAGAATCCTTTTTCTCGATTAGTTTTTGCTCCACTTTTTCAAGTTTAGCAATTTCTTTAATAAATTCTGATTTTCCAAAATCACTTATCTTACGCTGCATTTTTGAAAAATGTTTATGTGCTATATTATTTGCACTATCTTCTATGCTAGATAAAAGTTTTCGCATCTTATCTGCATTTTCAATAATACCTTCAATTTCTTTGTTTGATTTCTCGATATGATTTAATATATTTTTTTCTACAAAGTCGTTGAATTTCTCAAGTATTACTTTTTTACTATTAAATTCTATTTTGTCTGCATTTAATGAATATTTTATTTGTAAGATGTTTTTTAATAATGAAATAAGATTTATTAAAGCAACATCACGAACAATAAATATCTCGTTATAACCTGAAATTTTTTCAATATAAAGAACGCTATTAGGTTCTAATTCAGTGACTAAAATTGCAAAATCAGCCTTAAAGTTTTTTCGATCTTGTTCGAGTTTTTCAATAAAGTCTTTGTTTCTTTTTGATCCTTGTTCAGTGATTCTGTTTTTTGCTTCAATTATAATAGTCCCATATGAATTTTTATCGTCATCTAAGATATTTAAATCTTTAAAATCTATTTTAAAATCGGGTTTTCTATTGTTTATATGTTTGGTAGTTTTTTCAAAACTAACATCTTCTGAGAATGCAAAACCTTCTGCAAGTTTATTAAAAATATGATTCTCAAATTCCTCGCCATATTCCTTAGTTGATTTATTATATCTATATTTTTGTAAGGTTTCTAACTCGGTTTGAAGTTTAGTTGATAACTGTTTTTTGTCTTCAAATTCAGCAAGTAGTTTTTCGTTCTTTTCTAGAAGTGATTGCTTTTCTACATTTAAAATTTGAAGTTTATTTTCTAATTCCATCAATTGTTTTTGATGTTGTTGTTGAAGTTTAAGTTTTATGTTTTCAATTTCTTTATTTAAAATAGTATTTTTATAATCTTTCTTTTCTGCTTCAAATTTATCTTTTAACTTATCTCTTTCTTGCTCGAGTTGCTTGTAATAATTATCCCTAAGTTCGTTTTCAAGTTTTTGTGTTTTTTCAACATTTTCAATTATAAGTTTATTAATTTCATTATCTTTTTGATTTTTTAGTTCATTGTATTCTTTTGAATTCTTTATTTCTCTTGTGAAAGTTTTTTCTAAATTTTCTTGTATTTCTTTAGTAAGTCGATTTTTTTCATTTTGTATAATTTGTTCCCTGATTTTACCTGTTTCATCTGTAATTTTTTTTAGATCTTGGTTCAGAATATCGTTTAAATTAAAATAATCTCCATCTGAAACATTAATATCATCGATGAAGAATTCAAGGTTTTGAATATCTTTAATTTTAATATTAATTTTTTTTGATTTAACTTGCATGTCACCCCCTTAATATATAATTATTTTAATAATTATATATATAGTTTAACAAAAGCAAATAAAATACAAGAAATTTTCTTGTATTTTAATTATTAGTACACCGATTCTAGTCATTCTTTTTATAAGGTTTTAAGGTTAATAATTCAGTTAGTAGTTCATCATAATCAAATTTAGAATTATCTATACCAAAGTTCCTAATAAGACTTAGTCATTTTTCTTTTAAATCTTTAACATTGTTTGATGATTCTAATCCTATATTGATATAATCTTCTTTTTCGTTAAGTCAGTAGACATTTAAATTAGAATTATAAGGTTTATTTTTTTGATATCACTTACAATTAATTTCATTACCATTTAGATCTGTATTTGTATTAATTCTTCTTAATCTTTTATAATTTACATCTATACCTATATTATTTTCATTATTTGTATCAAGAGTAAATGTTCTCTTTCCACCATCTTCACGATTTAGTTCTAAAACAGCATGACCGGTTGTTCCAGAACCGGCATAGAAGTCTAAAACACGGGAGTTTTTGTTAAGTAATTTTAGAATATGTTTAATTAATGTAGTTGGTTTTGGTGTTTGAAATTTTGAGTTTTTATCTAAAATTGATTCTATTTCTCTTTTTGCACTGGTCAAAGAACCAAGGTTCTCAAATATACTTGATTGAACTTTTGAATTTATATTGTATTCAGATTCATAAATTTTTAATCTTGGAACATTGTTTCCATTAAAATATAACGAAACAGTACCATTTTTATAATCATCATATGAAAATTTTCAATTTCTAATGCATTCTTTGCCACCAGGAAGAGAAATAGGGAATTTATTTTTATTACTATTTTGATTAGGATTGGCTGCATTGCTACTGAATCAGTTTCCTTTTGGGTCATTATCGGGATTTTGAAAATTCATTGTATTTTTCTGTCTTAAGAATACAACCTCGGATATTTTCTTTGCATATAAAAGAATATATTCGTGATCATTTCTTATAAGTTTTGATTGTTTGAGAACACTATTTACAGATTTTCATACCAAAGAATCAACAAAATTCCCTTCTCCAAATATTTCATCCATTAAAACCTTTAAATATGCTTGTTCATTGTTATCGATTGAAACAAAAATAACCCCATTATCCTTTAACAGCGCTCTTGCTAGTTGTAACCTTTCATTCATCATATTTAGTCAACCATTTTGTGTGAATTTATCACGGTAACTAAATGATTTTGCTGCAATGTTTTCTTTATCATTTGCTAATTTATTTCCATCTTTTAATGAACTTTCGGTATTATAAGGGGGATCGATATAAATAACATCGTAATTAAAATCTAATCCGTTTCTTTGTCTATGTCTTTCAATTAATATGAGATTCTTTAATGCATCATAGTTTTCACCTATGATTAAGGTATTTTGATCTTTCGGTTGTTTATTATCAAAATTAAATGATAATTGATCATCTTTTCTTAAAATAGCAATAGTTTTACTATCTGACTCAGGTGCTGCATCGAAGGTAAAACCCATTTTTACTCTTTGAATAATAAATTGTGAGATATATTGCACTCTATTTGGATTAGTAATATTATCAATAATTTCTTTAGCAATTTCTTTTTGGTCTTGGTTAAATTCAGTTGAAGAAAGTTCATCAATTCTGCTTTTTTCTTGTTTCTTTAGTTCATCTAAATTCTTTTGTAATTTAGATTTCTTTACACTAGTTTTGTTCATTATTCTCCTGTGAAACAAGATTATTTTCTGATATTGATTTAATTATCTGTTTGAGTTTAACACTTTGATTTTGAAGAATTATTCTTACACTTTCTAATGTTGAATCCCCAGAGAATGAAATATTTTTATCTTTATCAATTATTGCTATTAAAAGAGTTAAGTTTATATTTGTGCTTGTTTTATAGTTTTCTATATATTTTTTATATGATTTAAGAATATCTTCGGTCTTTTGAGAATTGATATCGTTTTCAGATTTAACTTCTATATATACAAAATGATTTTTATACTTCAATATAAAATCTGGATAACTTGAACCTTTTTTAAGTTCTGAATCATAGTATTCGATGTTAATCCCTTCGAATACTGGGTTTTTAGTTCATATTTTTAAGTTATCATCCATATCATTGTTATAATTGATTAAATTTTTAATTTCATTTGCAAAAACAGTTTCCGGATAAGAATCAAGGTATATATTTATTTCTTTATCATAATTTGTGTATGCATATTTCATATTTTCGGATACTTTAACACAATTAGTACATTCGCTTTTTTGCTTATCAACAAATACAGCAATTTCCGTAGGTAGTATTTTATCTTCAAGAAAAAAGAATTCAATTTTTCCTTCATCTACAGTTTTCTTATTTAGTTCTTTATAAATTTCTATGAGTATATTTAAATACTTTTTGATAAAAATATATCAGTATATAGTTTTGTCAAAAAATTGGACTGCTTTTTTATATTTATTAGATGTTTCGTTTTGATTTTCATTTTTGCTGTTTTTATAAAAATCATCTACTTTTTGATAAAAAGCATCAATTTCCTTAATAATAGCATCTGTTAAATAATTACTATTTTTATCAATTTGCAATAGATTATATTGTTCCATATCAATTTTATTTTCTATAATTTCACTGTTGATTACTTTATTTCCATATTTTTCTGTTTGTGCAACAATATATCCTTTGTTTTTGTATTCGTTGATAATTTCTTCTTTTATAGTTATAAATGTATCTATAGTAATATTATTAAATTCATCAATTTTTTCTTTGATTTTTGCTTCATATTCTGATTGATTTTTTTGTTTAACAATATCAAAGTTTCTCAATTGACCTATAACAAATTTCTCGCTATTATACTCATCTTTAAGATATAACTTTATTGCTTCTCTTTTTTCATAGTCAACATTACTATAAATATAGTATTTAAGTGCTTCCGAATCTAGATTTTGCTTCTTTTTAGGTACAGGATTTCGTTTAATTCTTCCAATAGTTTGAATTGGTAAGGTGCTAGACGAAATATTACGCAGTTGTACCAACATACAAGCTCTTGGGATATTTCAACCAGTTGAACCACCGATTTTAAAGATAATTACATCAGTATTATCTGAATTTTTAGAAATATCTTTAAGTGAATATCCATCTTTAGTCCGAAGTTGTTTTTCATTAATATCATCATCAAAATATTGAACATATTTTAAATTATATTTATTTAAAATTTCTTTAATTTTATTTAAATTTTTACTAAATTCTTCTTTTTTATTTAGGTCTGTATTACTGCTGTTATCAACCTGTATAAGCATCGCAGCATTAATACCAACTAAATCTGGCTCTTTTTTTGCATCATTATATCTTGCTTTAATTTGTTTAAATTCTTTACATGCAATATCTAAAATTGTTTCTAGATCGATATCATCTTTGATGTCATTTAGTCCTTTATTAAAAATCCTATGTATTTTTAATAACTTAATATCTGCTTCCATTAATTGTTTTTCAGTTAGTTCAATCAGATTTTTATAATCTTTTGGAGTAGCAGTCATCTTAACAGTAAAATGAGCATTTGATTGCATTAAATTTTCAAACTTATCTAAGTTTGCTTGTTCAGTTTTTCCGTTTCCTTTAGATTTATCAACATCAGAACCAATATGTGCTTCATCGCGGATGTAGATTAATTTATATTTTTCTTTTTTGATTTGACTAATTAAACTTTCGATAGCATTTTGTTCTTTTAAAATAGTATTTTTGCTATATGAAGAAGAACCAATTATAAAAACTTTATTATTAGCAGCAAAAAACCGATAGTTGGTTTCTTTAGAATAATTTTTCTTATTTGAAGGAGATTCAATACGTTCGACTAAAATATCCGAACCTTTTAAATACCTTTTATATTCATTAAAATTATTTTCTAGTTGTTCTGGTAGTTTGGCAACTGATAAAGTTGTAACAATGAAGATTATTTTGTCTTTTTTAAGAGTTTTGTTATGTCATTTAATCATTTGGTGAATGAAATTTAACATCATAAAGGTTTTACCAGAACCAGTAGGTGCTTTAAAATATACTGTTTTACCTTGAGGATTTTCATCATTTATATTTATGGATTTAAGATGACCTTGCGCTTCTCTACAAAGTTGTTTTACTACTTTTTCTTGTGGTTTTATGAGTTTCATACTAATTTTTACCATCCTTAATTAAAGGTTTTAAGGTTAAAAGTTCAGTAAGTAAATCATCTTTATCAAAATTAGTTTCTTGTACACCGAAATTTTTAATTAAATTAACCCATTTATTTTCAATTTCTTCAATTGTTTCATTAGATTCTAAACCTATATTAATATAGTCTTGTGAATCAAGTCAGTATACATTTAAATTAGAGTTATAAGGATTGTTCTTTTTGTATCAAGCAAGATTATATTTATTATTATCTAAACCTTCATCTGTATTGATTCTTCTTAGTCTTTGATAGTTTATATTAATACCAATATTGTTTTCGTTGTTTGTAACAAGAGTAAATGTTCTGTTTCCACCATCTTCACGATTTAGTTCTAATACAGCATGACCAGTTGTTCCGGAACCAGCGTAGAAGTCTAAAACACGTGAGTTTTTGTTAGGATGTTGATTTATTAAATATGTGATAAGTTGTATAGGTTTAGGAAAAGAAAATGATTTGTTTTCTAAAATAGAAATTAATAATCTTTTTCCTGCAGAAGTTGTTATAGAACCGTCAATAATAAGATTGGTAAAATTTCTTCCCTCTTTCGGGATTATTTTCAATCCTTCTCTGTCAATTTGTACTTTTTCGTATGATTTTCTGTATGCTCTCCAATAATTTTGTCCACTTTTATCTTTAATTTGTTTTATTACAATAAAACCGTTTTCTTTTCCGTAATTAAATAAATTCAATCCTCATGTATATGCATACGATCTTGGTTCTTTGATATTGCGGTGATTTTTAAATAACGACTGATCAGGAGCCATAATTTCATAATCCAATGATTCGCTATATTTAAATGATGTTTCAGAGCAAGAGCGGTCTAAATCGGTTAAATAATAACCTCCTCTTGTATCAAAAAATTCATCTTTTAATTTATATTTTTTTGTATCTATTTCTTTTAAATTTCAAACAACTTTATCATTATTTTTTGCATAACAAACAACATATTCATTCTCAATTTCAAGTTTGTTCTTGTCACTTCCACCCCCTGTGTTTTTGTTTCTTCAGATAAAATTTGCTACAAAATTATTTTCACCAAAAATTTCATCCATTAAAATTTTCAAATATGCTTGTTGGTTATCATCGATTGAAACAAAAATAACTCCATCATCTTTGAGAAGTTCTCTTGCCATACGAAGTCGTTCATTCATCATATTTAATCAACCGTTTCTAGTATATTTATCACGGTAAATTAAAGTTTTGTTTTTCTTATTTTCTGTATCATCTGCAACATTATTTCCATCCGATGCAGATCTTTCAGTGTTGTAAGGAGGATCGATATAAATTACATCATATTTATAATCTAACCCCGCTCTCTCTCTCTCTCTCTATGAGTATTAGATTCTTTAATGCATCATAGTTTTCACCTATGATTAATGTGTTTTGGTCTTTTGGCAGTTTATCATCAAAATTAAAAGATAATTTATCATCTTTTCTTAAGATAGCAATAGTTTTGCTATTGCTTTCGGGTGCTGCATCAAAGGTAAAACCTGTTTTTACCCTCTGTGCAATAAATTGAAAAATATATTGTATGTTATTTGGATTTGTGCAATTATCAATGATTTCTTTAGCAAGATCTTTTTGATCTTTATTAAATTCTGTCGGTGAAAGATCATCGATAATTTGTTTATATTGATTTTTTAGTATTTCTAAAGATTTAGTTTCTTTAGCAGTTAACTTAGTTTTGTTTTTTGTCATGATTCTCCTTACATATATTATGTAAATATTTTACTATGATTTCAAAGACTTTACTATATTTAAACTAAAAAGAAATTTATACAGAGAAAAGGAAAGAAAAATATAAAAATAAATACCGTTGAATAAATCAAAGGTATTAAATATGGAAAATTAATCTCTAATAACTATATAGTTATCTGCTCACTTTTCAGGAAATGTTCCTCTTTTCATTATAATAGTAAAAAAGTCTATGATAAATGTAAAAATAAGCATTCTTCATATAGCTCTAAAAAGTCATAATTTTAACATTCTCCACTTCCATGACTATATGTAATATTAACAGCATTCATCACTAAATTTTGTTTACCTTGTATAAAATTAATTAGAAAAACTATTCCCATAATTCCAAAGGTTACCGTAACTAGTAAACCGTTTATAAAACGACTTTCTCATCTTCTTCAATATCCTGCAATTCTCATAATACCTCCTTTCCTTATAATAAACAAATTCTTTGCAAAAGAATCAAATCTACATTACGAAAAAAACAAAGAAATTCATAAGAAAATATAAAATATTTATGAATAAAATATGAAAAGCAAACCTTTGAAAATCAAAGGTTTTACTTATGAAATAAATTTTATTATAATTTAAAATTTTCTTTTAATTTTGCTTCGATTATTTGTTTGATTCTTAATGAAGCTATATCTTTTTCAATATTTATAAATGTATGATGTTCTTTAGAGTAAATTTTTAAATTCTTTGAAAGTAATTTACCTAGTTGCCTATTATTTAAATACTCAATATTTACAACTTTAAAAAACTCTTTGTTCTTCAATTCAATCGTTCTGCGATATCGTTCTGTTTGTAATTGGTGGTTTTTGCTTGCATATAAGCGATTTTTTCATATAAAGTCTATATCTTTTAAAACTACAAAGACTAAATCAATTTTTGGTTCCAAAGAAAGCAAAAACTTATATCAAGGATGATAGAAGTAGTTTCAAGCAAATTTTTGTCATTTAGTAAAATAATTTATCTTAATTAAACATTTCGGGAACAAGAAATCATCTATCATATGTCTATCTATTAAGAATTTATTGAAATTTTGCATCTGTTTGATTTGTATATATCGATCTTTAAAGAATATTTTTTGAGTTCTATATCCATTTTTCTTCATATCATTCATATAATCTATGAAAATCTTTTCATCTTTTAGTCTTTCATCAATAATTTGGATGTTATTTTGATTTAAAAATTCTCTGAGATTATTGATAATACTGGATTTTCCACTTGCACCCATACCGACAAAAGCAATTGATAATCTTGATTCTTTTGATGTGATAAAGTATAAATATAAAGATATGGATAAATATATAAAGTTAATAAATATCAAGGTTCAACTTAAAAAACCAATACCAGAGAAGAAAACAAAGCAGATGATGTTTTTAAAACATCAAATTATTCAATTTGATCGAAATCCAAACGCCATCATAATCAATGCGATAATAGATATTGCATTAAATATAGCAAGGATTGCAGATGCTGATGTTTTATACTTAAAATTAGAACTAAATTCGATGTAGTTTATCCTAAGCAATTTACTAATAAAATCATTGGTGTATGGGTTTAAAAAGTAAAATGATGTTGAAATTACTACAAAGATTATAAAGAATAATATCGCTGCATACGATGATAGTCTTAGTTCCCTAATCCTTTTATTGTTCTTATGAATCAGTATTTGTTTTATATAGATATAAAACAAAATAAAGATATAAAGAATTTGGATAAATCCATCTATAACTAATCCGTTTGTAAAAGAAAAGAAAAGATATAAAATAGCATTAGTAATAGCTAAAATATAAGCAATTTTCTTTCTTTTAGCAAACAAAATAATAGAGAAAACACCCAATATCCCAGAAAAAGCAACAAAAATATTAACTACCTTTTTCCAAGTATCTATATCCCTTTCTCAAATTCAAATTAGTGAATCTAAATCATATAAAGAAAGAAAAATTAATAATGCAGAAATGATAGTTAATAATAAGATTTCGTATTTTAATCTTCTTGTTATTATAAACCTCTATTAAAATTTGTGACTTTTTGTAAGAAGCTTTGGTTGATGTGGATTTGAAATATCATAAATTCCACTACTGCTGTAACCATCAATCTTTTTAACTTGAAAATTAGTTCCGTTTAAATTTCATGAAGTACGATCTGCTCTTAATGAGTTGTTATTCACATTAGCAACTGTAAGATTTGTATATGCATCGGTTCCACCTAATGATTCTGGTGTAATATGTTCGATATTTCATCCAAAGACTGATTTTTTACCATGTTCATCAAAATGAACAATAGTTCCTGCATAATCTTTTCCTGTATTACTATCACCAAATTGTAATCTTCATAATTTTTCTGCTTTTGTTGTCATAATATCTCCTTTGTAAAATGTTTAAATATTAAAATGTATAAAGCTTATATAAATTAAAATATTTATTTTTTAGGGTTGTTGTTTCCGCGGGAACCACCAGATGGGTTTCCGGTTTTTGATGGTCATCCAGCACGATTTGGATCGTTATCTGGTCTGTTATTTCCTTTGTTTCCAGGCATAAAACCTCCTATTTATAATTAAAAATTTTTTTGCATAATAAGCTTTTATACTTTTTTATTTTACAAAAAAAAAAAAAAAACAAAGCAACCCAAGCATTTGAGTGCTAAATTTTGTAATTCGTTTCATATATTTTCATAAATTGCTATTTGGTGTTAAAATAGTGATTTTGTAAGTCTTATACATTTTCAAAATAATTTATGTTTTTAACATTTATTTACAGCTTTAAAAGTTTCTTAATAAGTTCTGAAACCACTGTAACATTTATGCTATTTCCTAGTTGTTTATATGCTTTTTGATCATTTTGATGTAATTTAAAATTTTCTGGAAAACTTTGTAATCTTGCACATTCTCTTGGTGTTAGTCTTCTTTTGTATTTACCTATTATCGGAATGTGTACCATTGCAACTAAAGCAGGGAATACATCAGGTTTTTTAACCCTTATACCAGAAGGACGAAATTGAATGATTCCTTCTCAGATGTTGTTGATTTTATCCCCTGCTTGTCATTCAAATTTTTGATGAGTTTTCCTAAAGTGTGAAATATCTTTTGATATTCATTTATCGATAAAAGTTTTGTTTTGATTATATAGTTTTTGATTTTTTTTAATAATATCTTGTTTTCATTTCGGAAATAAAGGATCGACATCGTTGTTATTTAAATATTCAATATAAACAGGAAAACCAATAACTTTTTGATTTATATTTAAATAAAAATCATTTCAAAAATTTAGTACTTCTTCATCATATTCACTAATATGATATTTTGAATTATCAATATTTTTATCCAAAATATCATTAACAGAATTTGCATCTTTTTTTATTAAATTATGAAATGAGATATTTAAAGGAACATCTTTGTTTTTTGGGTCATATTTACCTAGTATATAGACACGTTCGCGAATTTGCGGGATGCCAAATTGGTGCGGGCTTAGTATGAGAGGATTTTTAGTTAATCTATAACCTAATTTATATAGATTTTCTTGAATAATTTTTCATGTCCTACCACCATTGTGACTAATAAGATTACGAACATTTTCTAATAAGATGTATTTTGTTTTAGTATGTTTTAAAATTCTTTCAATTTGGAAAAACAAGGTACCTCTTGTATCGTTTAAACCTTCTTGTTTACCTGCTTTTGAGAAAGCCTGACAAGGAAATCCAGCGAATAAAATATCGTGTTGTGGAATCGAATCCACTTTTATATTAACAACATCTAGATTCGAATCAAGATGGTAATTATCATAATAAGTAGCAACACATTCTTTATCTATTTCAGATGCAAGAACACAAATTGCATCCTTATCAACAATTTTCATCGCTTGATGAAAACCACCGATACCAGCAAATAAATCGATAAATTTCATTTTATTTCCTTTCTACATCAAATGAATATATAATAAAGTTATCTATAGCATTTTTATTGATTGAATATTTAGGTTTTCTTAAACTACCATCAGGTTGTTTACCTTGTTTAAATAAGTTGAACACATATTTGATATTTATCTTATTTACTTCTAGAATATACATCTTCTTAAACTTTATAGAATGTTTCATTCTGTTGATATAACTTAATGAAGAAATATCTTTTTGTTCGGAGATAAAATCATCAATTTGTTTGATATTTCTATGTTGTTTTAAATTGTTTCAAAACCGAGTAGTTTGATAATTTGTGTTACTATCTTTATCTTTTAATGAACTATGTTCATAAATTAGGTATCATAATTTATTGTGTTTTATTAAAGCATCATTGATGTGTTCTATATCATTTCCAATAATTTGTATGTTATTTTCATCGCTTGATTTTAAATCACCATAAAAATCATCATTTTTTAAATATAAATCAAAATCCAAAAACTCTTTTTTATTTATGTTTTCTGAATTAGTATAAACAATATTATATATCTTATTATCTTTAATGAATTTTTCAAACAAATATTCTAAATATCAACCACTTCATTCTGCTTGAAATGTGTTTTTAAATTTTGCACAAAACATCTGTTTATATGCATCAATGCCTTTAATTTGTATATTTCATTTTAAAGAAAGATTAAATAAATTTATTTGATTTATTAATGATGGATTATTATTTATTCGCTTGTTCAAATAATCATTAATTTTATCACTTCTGATTACAGTTATTTTATTGTTATTTTTATCATATTTTTCAAATATTCCAAACATTAATCCCTGACTTAAATCATTTATATATACATGCGCAGATGAATTATTCATTTTCTTGTTTATATAAGTTTGTGTATCAAAGGAAACGAACATAATGTTTGTATTATATTTGTATATACCAAGAATAAAGGTATTTTTGTTCGTATTTATCACATCTTTATACCAAGATTTTAGTTGAATTCTCTTTTTATAAATAGGATGTTGTCCATTACCACCTAAATAAGTTATATTAGCAATAAGAAGAAAAATGTCTGTGTTATTTAAACTGGAATATTTGAAAAATTTAGCATTTTTATTACATTTTTCTATCTTTATTTTGTTATCTAGCAAATTATTTAGGAGTTGAAATTTTTCATCATAACTTAATATTTGATCCAAATCAATACAAACAGAATTATCAATATTTAATTGTTCACTTTTTAGATACATCATTCTCCAATAAGTTGATTAAATTATATTTTTATATAAACATTTCAATGCATTTTTGTATATATTAAAAAGATAAAATAGGATATAAAGTATTTAAAGGTTTTATATATAATATAAATATGAAAAATATAATTAATGTAAAAATAGAGATTCAAAAGAACTCTCCCATAAAATATGAATATAATCGAAAAACCAAGCAACTAGAAGTTGATCGAATTTTACGTGGTGATTTTGTTTATCCATGCAATTATGGATTTGTTCCAGATGCACTAGATTGAGATGGAGATGAATTAGATGTATTATTATATTCACCTGAGACATTTATTCCTGGTGTTTCGTTGAAAGTTCGCATTATTGGAGCGATGAAAATGATTGATGATGGAGAAACTGATACAAAACTAATTGCTGTACATGCTGATGATTATCGTTTAGATAACATTAAAACCTTAAAAGATTTACCAGCACCTTTTTTAGATACTGTAAAAACCTTCTTTTCAACATATAAAAACTGAAAAAGACCTAATATTACTGAGATTTCTGGATTTGAAGATGTTGATTGAGCATTATCAGAATACCAAGAATGCATTGAGTTAATGCAAAAATATGGACAAATGGATAAAAAAGAATTTATCAAAAAGATGCAAAAAGAACATCCTGATAAATATAAATAAATAAGTTTATTCGCTTATTTAATATAAAAATGATTTTATTTTCATAATTTTGCAATTTTGAAACAAGAAATTTGTTTATATCATAGTTAAATACAATTAAAAACTAAAAAATTCTATAAAATTTATACATATATAAATAGGAGATTTAAAATAATATGACAAAAAAATTTAAGAAATTTTTAATCGGGTTTGGAACACCGATTGCTGCTACAACTGCATTGATTGCAGCATCATGCGGAACAAAGACTCAAACATCAAATCCAAGTAATTACATTAATCCAAATGAACGTGTTGCTACAATTACTAAAGATAACACATTTACATTACCAGATAGTATGGTAGGAACTAAAATATATGTTATTACTGACACAGGACATGTAACTGATAAATCATTTAACCAATCACAATGAGAAGCGGCATTAACCATTTTAGATCAAACAAGAAAAGATGGAAAAAATCAACTTGAAGTAAAATCAGTTGAACCAGGAGAAGGTAAATATGACGATTCATATAGAGTTGCTTTATCATCGGGAGCAAAAATTTGAGTTCTTTCAGGATTTACCCATATTGATCACATTAAAAACTTTATTCAACAAAATAATGCTGCATTAAAACAAAAAGGAGTAAAAATATTTAATGTGGATTTTGCATTAAATCCAACTGAACTTAATTACCCTGATATTTATAATATTAACTTTAATGTAAACGAAGCATCATGGATGGCTGGTTATGCATTAGCTAAATATGTTGCAGAAAACGAAACTGATAAAAAACTTTCATCATTTGGTGGTGGAGCATTTCATGGTGTAACAGATTATATTACTGGATATCTAAAAGGTATTTTAGAATGAAACAAAGAAAACCCAAGCAAGAAAGTTACTCATGAAGCAGTTAGATTAGATTCAGGGTTCCAACCTGGACCACAAATGGACCCAGTTATAACATCTGCATTAGCTTCTAACCCAGTATTAATTTACCCAGTAGCTGGACCTGCCACCAAAGCAACATTAGATAAACTTAATCAAAATAACCAATCCACATATATTGTAGGAGTGGATGTTGACCAAGGTAAATCACTTTCTGCACCTGATAGATTCTTAACATCAGTGCTTAAAAATATGGCTCAGGCTGTTTATGATTCAATTTTGGAAAAAGCATTTGGTGACACTAAAAAACCTGTATTTGGGGACAAAAACAGTGTAAAAGGCGACTTTGTTGAAGGTTGAGTTGGTTTAGCTCCATCTTCATTAAAAGATACAGCAAAAAGAGAAAAAATGAATGAAGCTATAACAGCAGCAGAAACCAAATTTAATTCATTAACAGCAGATCAAAAAGCATTTATCGATTCAAATAAAGCAACTACTGATGGAACAGCATATACAGATGATCAATTAGCTAATTTAATAAATGCACTTGTTGAAGAAGTAAACAAATAATTAGTTTTATCAAAACACATCATAATTGATGTGTTTTCTATCATTATGTCATTAAAGGAGTAAAATGGAAAAACATGCAATAGAATTTATTGATATTTGCAAATCCTTTGGTGAAATAAAAGCAAATCAAAATATTTCATTTAAAGTTAAAAAAGGTACGATTCATGCCTTAATAGGAGAAAACGGTGCCGGAAAAAGTACTTTAATGTCTATTTTATTTGGACTTTATGAACCCGATAAAGGAATAATTAAAGTTAATGATAAAGAAGTTTCAATAGATGGACCAAATGAAGCAAATCGTCTTGGAATCGGTATGGTGCATCAACACTTTAAATTAGTAGATGTTTATACAAATCTAGAAAACATCGTTTTAGGTAGTGAAGATAATAACAAACACACCCGAATCATTGATTTTAAACCTGCAATAAAAAAAATAAAAGCCATTCAAGAATCATTTAATTTATACTTTGATTTAAACAAAGTTACAGGAACTGAAACAGTTGCTACTCAACAAAAAGTTGAAATTATGAAGATGCTTTATCGTGATTCAGATATTTTAATTTTTGATGAACCAACTGCTGTTTTAACAGACCAAGAAATTCAAGGGTTGTTAGAAACATTTAAACTATTTCGTAGTCAAGGAAAGACAATTCTATTTATTTCACATAAATTAGGTGAAATAAAGGAAGTTTCTGATAATGCTACCGTGCTGCGTTTAGGAAAAGTAACTGGAGACTTTACTGTTAAAGATGTGTCAATAGAAGAAATGGCTTCAAGAATGGTGGGAGGAGATGTTGAGATCACCAGAAATGAATATTCTGATACCACTAAAAATCCTGTTGTATTAAGCATTCAAAATGTTTCAACCCAAGGAGATAAGCCCCTTAAAAATGTTTCTTTAGATGTTAAATCTGGTGAAATACTAGCGATTGCTGGAGTTGAAGGAAACGGACAATTAGATTTAGAATATGTTGTTAGTGGAATGAAAAAACCGATTTCAGGTGATATTTTACTAGCACAAACTCAGTTATCACAAAAACGTGTTAAAGAGATAGCAAAGGCAAATAAATTTAAAAACATCGGATTGTTTGTTTTAAGTTTATTAATGCTAATAGTTGGAATTATATTAATAGCAGTACCAAAGCAAGTATCAGAGCAATTTACATTTAGAATTTTAGGTGGCATATTCATTTTTGGGTTTGTATTATTATTAGGAATATTTTTTAAATTAATACTTGGAATTCAAATTAAACATGTAATAAATAAATTCCGTTTAAATGGGTTAAATAAAATGAAACTACCATTTCAAAAACTAGCAACCTGATCTTTTTCAAGTATGATAATAATGTTTCTTTTCACCTTAATTTTTGCAGGATTGTTATTTAAATACAACACTGTGGCATTAATTGTTTTATTAATGATATCGATTATTTGCTTTGTTGCATTCGGATTAATTGTTTTACATTCATTTTGATATTCAACAATTTATGGAAAGTTTAAAAACAAAAAACACAAACTTTTAAGTGCTCATCTTATAGGATTATTATCGTTAATAGCATTGATTGATTTTGTTTTCTCATTAATCATTAGAAGTTCAACTTTATTAGTATTTCAAAGTTTAGTAATCGTTTTTAGTAGTATCTTTTTAATCGGTTTGCTTATATATATGTTTTTTGTATTTAAACAAAACCAGGCTAAATTTATGATTAAAAAAGACACTACTGAAAATATTTCACTTACTGATTATGGAGTAAAAAACATATCACGTTTAGGTGTTACATTTATACCAAGTGACAGACATAAACACGGACTTGTTTTAGATTATAACATCAAAAATAATACAATATTAAGACGTCTATGAGATAGTGAATATGTGAGATTTGGCATCTTAAGAGATGCAAAGATTAAAAAAGAAAACAACTTAATTACAACTAAATATGATGTGCGTGGGACTCGTGGCGGGCTGTCACAAGCAAGACAATTATCTGGTGGAAACCAACAAAAATTTATTGTTGGTCGTGAAATGAATACTCCACATGATTTTATTTTAATTGTGCAACCTACCCGAGGTTTGGATGTTGGAGCTATTAAAAACATTCATGAGCAAATTTTATTAGAAAAGAAAAACGGAAAGGCAATCTTATTAATTTCATATGAACTTGATGAAGTGCTTGCCCTTGCTGATAAAATTGCTGTAATTAACAGTGGAGAAATATTAGCAGTAAAACAAGCTCAAGATTTAACCAGAACAGAAATTGGTATATATATGGCACATAAAAAAGAAGGAGGTGTAAATGCATAAATATGCAGATAGTAAATTTGCTTCATTTATGGAATCAACTCGACGATTCTTTATGTTTGAAGAAAAGAAGAACACTCGAACAAAAATTTATTCATCCTTATGAGCTATATTTTTTGGTTTACTAATTGCTTCAGTCTTCTATATGATTTTAGGGAGATCTGGTCAAAATGGTCGGCAAACAGGACTTTTCACATTTATAACATATGTATTTACTTTTGCATTTGATTCATTAAACCAAAAATATTTATTGCTTTATTTAATTTTCTTCGGTTTTGCCGGAATAGGTGTTTCCATCGGATTTAAGTCAGGATTGTTCAATATTGGTGCTGCAAACCAGATGACAACACCAGCAATTATCTTTTTTGCTGTATTGATTCTTTCAAGAACACCCGTTAATAAAATAAGTGTTTCATACCTTGTGATAATGCTATTTATCTTTGTTATAGTTGCATTTATTATGGGTGCTTTATCAGGACTTTTAAAAGCATATTTAAATGTACATGAAGTAATTTCAACCATCTTTTTTAACTGAATAATTGCATACTTAGCACAATATTTATTTAAAAAGGATAACGGTGCATTTGGAACTGGTTTAGAACCTTGATTTGATCAAATCCAAGGAACAACACAAATATTTATTAGTGAAACAGTTACATATAACTTTATTTATGCAGGACTAGTTTTATTAGGTTTTTTTGCAGTTTTAATCTGATATATTTATGCAAAAACATCAATTGGTTATAAAATCAAAATGGTTGGTTTAAATAAAACTAATGCAAAATATGTAGGTATAAATGAAAAAATGCTGACTGTAATGGTGATGGGATTGTCGGGAGCATTCATAGGATTTGCGGGATTTTATTACATAGTCTTACAACGTAATTCCTTAGAAGCATCAAATTCCCCAATAGTCATCGGATTTGATTCGATTGCTATCGCCTTGATTGCTTTAAATTCCCCAATAGGAGTCATTTTATCTGCATTTTTATACTCACTGCTATATACATCAGAAACTTTCTTTCAAGCTATTCCACAAGGAAGCGAAGCAATTCGTGAAGAATTCTTTATGCTAATTTATGGAATTATTATCTTCATCGCTTCGCTGTCACTAATCTTTTATAAATTTAAACCGTTTCGGTGATTGTTTAAACAAAGTTATCTGATTACGAATAAAGAGTACTGGAAAGAATTTAAAAAATACTATCAACAAAAATTTAGTGTTTTTGTTCCGAATCGCTTTAAATTAGTAAACAAATGATTTGAAGGTCAAAAACTCAAACGAGCTTTTGCTAAAACCGAAAAAGACTACCAAAATAATGTAGCCCAAAGGATTATTGCTTCAAAAGACTTTAGCAACGAACAACTGATGCAG
Source organism: Mycoplasma sp. 4013 (assembly GCF_054353875.1). Lineage (NCBI taxonomy): Bacteria > Bacillati > Mycoplasmatota > Mollicutes > Mycoplasmatales > Mycoplasmataceae > Mycoplasma > Mycoplasma sp. 4013. The sequence goes on from NZ_JBTHHK010000001.1 coordinate 150,299, forward strand.
ATGTATGATGAGTTATCGAAAATTAAATTTCAGCATAATGCCCAAAAAGAAGTTGCAGGATTAAATATTTATCGAGACTTACTTGGAAAACATAAAAATGAAGTAAAAATGTTAAAAAATAATTTCAAACATTTTCAAGAAGAACTGTTTTTAACATTTATTAAGAAAATAAAAGATAAATACTTTAAGACCTTTAAAATCAAAGAGGAGGTTGCATAATGGAAATTATTATTAGTCATGGTGCATTCTTTCTTTGTATCTTGTTATTAGGAACAATTTCTGGTATTTTCTCTGAACGTGCAGGGATAGTTAACATTGCAATTAATGGATTTATGGTGTTCGGCGCTTCTGTATATGCTGTTTATAGCACAATATTTACCGAAGTAATTAAAACCAACAATGTTTGAACTAATATCCCTTTAGTATTTCTTTCTTCAATTACAACTTTGTTGCTCTCGTTCCTATTCGGGTTTGCTGTTATAAAGTTAAAAGCAGACCAAACCGTTGTAGGATTTGCAATTAATATACTTGCTGGTGGAATTGGTGCTTTAATCGTGTATCTGCTTGCTTCAAAAGTATATGCAGGACAATATGTAGAGTTTAAAAACCGTTTTGAACTTGCATTAGATACCAATGAAAACAAGTATGGGAATATACTTTCGCTAAAGGTTGTTTTAACCGTTGTAATCACATTTTTAGCCTGATTTGCATTGCGTAAAACCAAATGAGGACTTAGATTTAGAGCGATTGGAGAAAATCCACAGGCAGCAGATGTAGCCGGAATTAATGTTAATCGCATGAAATGACAAGGGTTAATGATTGTAGGGTTAATTTCAGGTGTTGCTGGTTCAATCTTTATTCAATCGAGTCGACTCACCGAGTTTTCACTGACTAAGGATGTTTCTGGTTTTGGTTTCATCGCATTAGCAATTATGATAACTTCAAGATGAAAGGTATCAATTTCAATTATAGTATCGCTATTCTTCTCAATTCTACTTTCCATTTCATTTTATGGAGCGATTTCATTCGGGGAAGGATTCCGTCGTTATAAAGACTTGTTCCAAATCTTACCTTATATTGTAACTTTAATAGTCTTAGTTGCTACAAGTCGCAATACATATGGACCTGCCGCAGCAGGAATCCCGTATGATAAATCAAAACGATAAACAAAACAAAAAGAGCATATGCTCTTCTAAAACACAATTTAAAAAGCTACACAATAACTTAATTTTTATAGTGTAGCTTTTTATATTGCATTTGGGCATCGCAGATGCGATGTTTTAAATTATTGATTTGATTTTTTCTTCTTGTTTTTAAATCAAGTATATCCAAAGGTTGCTATACCGAGAACAAATGCTAATACAGCGATTACAATACCAGCGATTGCTCCACCAGTTGGTCCAGTAGATTTTTCAACAGTTTTTGATGTTTGTGCATTTTTATTATCTTGTGGATTTTGGTCTTTTGGTTTGTTTTCAGAAGTAGGTGGAGTGGTTGTTGATCCACTATTGCCTCCTTCTTGTGGTTTTGAACCATCAGTATTTGATGGGTTATTAGTGCTTCCGCCTTGCTCTGGTTTTTGAGTATCATTATCACCATTTTCTGGTGTATCTGGCTGAGTAGGTAAGGTTGGTTTTGGACTTAATAGTTGTAATACCTTTGATTTAAAGTTTGCTAATTCATTTTCGGTTTTAGCTTCCTTAACTTCTTGCTCTAAGTCTGCTTTGAGTTTTTCGTTTGTTAGTTTATCTAATAAACGTTTGATGCTATTAGATAAAACTTCTTTATTTTTCTTGCTTTGTTGCACTTTATCATTAATTGCATTAATGATTTTAGCTAATGCAGCAGTATCTTTTGCTTTTGCAAGTTGATCTTTAAATTCTTGTTGAACTTCTGAATCTAGGTCTTCAGTTAATTTGATAGCTTGTTTTTTAGCAGTTTCAAGTTTGGTTGGTGAAATTGCTAACATACTTTGTGCATCTTGAATTTGTTTTACATATTTTTGGATATCTGATGCAGTTAACATCGATGGATCGTGATTGATTGTTTTAATTTGATTGATTGTATCAAGATATGCTTGGTATGAATCATCAGTATAGATTTCATCAGTATTAGCAAGTGCTGTTAATAAATTATCCAATGAAGCAACTAATTCATCTTTTTGAGTTTGTGCATCTTCATTAGCACGATTCATTCGATCTAAAGCTTTTTGTAAATCTTCTAACTTAGCATCTTTGTTGTTTAAAGTTGCTTGTCATTGATCGATTTGTTTTTGTAATTGTTGTGATTGTTGTGGGAATTTTAGAGCGTTTTCAGCAATAAATGTTTTTGCTTTAGTAATTGCATCTGCTAGCTTTGTATATGTAGTTCCTAAATCATTTGGTTTTAGTTCTTCAACTTTGGTAGCAACTTGAGCATTAAGTTTAACAAAATCATCGATAGTAGCAGTTCCATCCTTGATTTTTGCTTCAAGTGCTTTTTTAGTTTCTTGTAGTTGTGCATAAGTTTGTGGATCATAGTGATTTGCATTCAGATTATCAAGTTCTTTGAGATTAAATTCAGCTACTTGTTGGTTATATGTAGAATATTTTAATCCTTGTTTAGCTGCATCCAGCTGTGATTTTAATTCATTAAAATCATCATTTGAATATTTTGATGGATTAGTAGCCATTTGTTTCACTTGATCTAATAAGAATTGATATTTAGCATAGTTGGCATCTTGAATGTATGATTGATTAGAATATGCACTGTTGATGATGTTATTTAAGGTTGCAACATTCGCTGTCGAAACTGCTGGTGTTCCTGCTTTAGCAGCATCAACAGCAACTTTAAGTTGATGAAGTGAACGATCAGTTAATGCAACATTTTCAGCAGCCATCGCATCAATTGATGTCTTTATTTTATCAAAACGAGTTTTAGAATCTTGAGTTCAATCATTATATCCAGTTGGAGCGGTTGCTAAAGATTCTTTTAGGGTTGCTAAGGTTGGTTTATTTGTTTGATCTCCGCTGTCTTGAGTTTCTCGTGGAGATGGAGAAATTTCATAAATTAAAGGTTTTTTATCTGTTCAATTAATTTGGAATCCTACTAGTTTTTTAGTATTATCTGAGTTTTTAAGTGAAAAACTCAGTGCTTCAAGGTTTAAGGTTCCTAATTTAGTAATTTCTTCTTTATTGGTAGTTGTATTATATCAGATTGCATTAAATGTTGCATCTTGTGCGCTACCATCAGAAAAGACATTAACATCTTTATCATTATATGTTTGTGGATTGATATAGAATTTTAAATTTCCATTATTTTGAGCAGGTGTTCAGTATGTATAATAATCACCATCTACAAAGTATTTAGGTGAATTAATCTTTAAAGTAGGTTCATAATAAGTGCCTGAAAATCTTGCATCAGAATGTGGTACATTATCTCATTTATCATTTACTACAATTTCATTAATTGTTACACCACGATTTTTATTATGTGATGTTCCTTGTAATAAGTCATTTATATCTTTGGTAAATACAATTTTTACATATCTAATATTTTTGTTATTTAATGCAGCAATCTTGCTAGCATCTGCTTCAAAATAGGTAAAGTTGTTGCGTTGAGGATCAACTTTAACCATATAATTTAATCTCTGATCTGATAGAGTGTTATCAAAAAGATATTGAAAATCTTTAACTTCTGCTAAGGTGGTTGGGCCTGTTACAGTGGTAGAGGAATCAGATGTAGCTTGTTTGTTCCCTGAATAAAATATTTCATCTCAGTTATTTGTTTCGTTGCTATTTGTTTCTGAAACATATATCTTAAAGAATCGTGGATAATCAGATGTGTTGGGATCTACATAAAGTTTAAGGGATTGAAGTGTAGTAGGCTTACCTAAATCATATAAAATATAATCATTTGCTTTTGGTCATCCTTTAAAATTATCAGATGTAGTATAATCCCCGTCTAATGCAGAATCTGAATAACGAGTATCATTACCTCAACCATTAATAATTTGCACATTTGAACCAAGCAATGTACCAAATGATTTAGGTTTTTGAACACTTACATCTAAATTTGAAAAAGAAGGTGTTTGATTTGTTGCTCTTTTAACACGGATATAACGAGCAAACTTATTATTATCATCAAGTGTTCCTGTATATTGTGTTCATTCAATTCCGTTTCTTGATGTTTCTAAAACAACTTTGTTATCTAGTGTAGCATTTCCGTTAAACTTAATATTAGTAAGTTCATACATTCTTAATAAGTCTAATCCAACATATTTGTCATCATTTAAAGTAATTTGTGTTGTTTGAGTTTGTGAAGATGATGCAGTTGTAGAATTAGGGGTTGCTACAAACAAGTTAAATTCATTATTATTTAACTTCGTGGTAAATAAATTAGTTTTATTTGAATCATCTTTATCAGTATATAAAAACTGATTTGAAGGCCCGAAAAGATGTAATGAAACAAGATTTCAAGTTCCTGTTAGTGATGTATCTGTTGATCTAATTCTAAAAAATTGAGCATGAGCTTGACCACGGATAATTTGATATGCACCACTACGGATGTTACCAAATAATTTTCAAGTACCTGTTGTAGAAGCATCATTATTAGAAGTGCTCGATGCATGTGAATCTCAATATTCTACCACCCCTGAATTTAATTTACTATTACCTTGTTCAATGACTACCGATGTAACTTCTGATTCATTTGCTAATTTAAATTGGATGTATTTGTTATTAGCAAAGTTATTTATATTAGTAGATAAATCAAAGATTGATTTTTGAACATTGGTTATATTATTAGAATTAAAAGTTTGTTTATTCGGTGAATCAGCACTGTTATGATTTTCATTATCTTCTGAAATTTGTAAATTATCTGAAATTTTCCCGATTCTAGGTGCAGAATCAGTATTTACAACAAATTCATAAATTCTAAACCAAGCATTTCTCTGGGTGTTTGCAGGTTCTGTATCTACAATTCTAATTGCAGATATATTATCTTTATTTACACTAATATTTCATTTATTATTATCGGTAGTGGTAGTTAATGCTCCAGCATTTAATGTGTAATCGTTACTAGTTGAACCACTTGATTGCTGATTTTGTGTATTTGCATCTTTTTGCAAATCGTTTCAATCACTTTGTCCATAAAGTTGATATTGTACTTTAAAGGATTTAAAGTATTCATTGCCATTATTATTATTAGAACCAAATTTTACTTGTAAATCTTTAGCATGAATTGGTTTTTTAAATGAAACACCAAATCAATCCCCTGTTTTGATTTTATTACTCCCCCTACCATTATTTTTATAAACTAGTTGTCTTTGATTTCCTAAGATAAAAATATCTGAAAGTGAAGCATTAGATGGATCTGACATTGAAGTAATGACACTAGGTTGGTTATCACTATCATCATCACCTACTGGTTGAACTTTATCAAGATATTTTGAAACTATATCTTGTAGATATGATTGCAGATTTTTCATTACATCTGCACCCACATTTAAGTTTTTAATAATCACTTGCCCATATTTTGGATCACCATATTTGTAAGTTGCAAAATTTTGTAAATAAGTTTGACCGATGTTGTATAAATTAACTACCCGATCTAAAACTGGAGCAACTTTTTGGTTTTCTAAATAAGCTAGCACATAATATTTATATGCTGAAAACATATCTTTAACTGCAGATAAGTAGTTATCTTTGATGTTTGCTAAAAATAATGAATTATCCTTGTTATCTTGTAGTAACTGAATTTCAGAAATAATATTTTCTAATTGTTCTAAATATGCATTCGCTTGTGTAGAATGATTACCTGTATATAAATCTAATTTTGAAAAATTAGTAGCTGCCTCTTTTAAAGGATCATCACCAAACACATTAATTTGTCCAGCATACTCAACTGATAAATATTTAGCAACATGTCGCAAAGCAATTGATGCTGGAGTATCAAGGAGTGTATTTGATGCAACCACTTTAAACGAATCGTAGTATAACTTTTTCTTTGTTTCATTTCGTGAATTTGAATGTGTAGGTAAGATTTTTCAAGAGATGTTAGCTAAATCATAATATGAAAACAAAGAAAATTGTGGATGGATATTAACATCAGTTAATACCAATCCACTAAATTTATCTGGATTGATATTGTCACTGTTATTATTAGATAACTTAATTAAATCTTCTGCTCCACGAGTTAATATGGTATTTTGTAGTCAAGAATTATCTGCTAAATCAACTGAAAAAGTTTTGTGAAACACAGGTTTGATATTATATGAAGCAGATGAATATCTATCAACTGTAAAAGCATCAATATATCTTTTTGATGCATCATTAATTAAAAATGGAATTACTTCGTGTGGTAAATTAGCATAATAAGGTAGATATCCTGTATTTAACGATGTGTGATTATTATTAGTAAAATCAGAACCACCTTGACCATATTTACCTTCAAATAAAATTTGAGTGCTTAAATCTGGATAGGTTGTTTGTAGTTGTTTTAATCAAGTCACTAAATCATTAAATAACTGCGATACTTTTGTAGAATCTTCACCTGGTGATAATATTCCGATATGACGAACTCCACCATCTTTGATAACTTGTAATAATTTTTCTTTAAGTAATCCTAAATCTTTTTGATATTCAGCATCAGTATATGTTTGTGAAGAATTTTTAGCATTAAAATCACCTAGTGCATCTAATGTATAAACAAAGTGAACGTGACTTTGTTTTGATGCTTCGGTGATATCTTTGAGATCTTTTAGTTCATCTGCTGTGTATAACACACTTCAACCAGGTTTGCTATCAATTTGATTGCGATTTGATTTATTTTCTCCTAAGATTTTTTGATCTGGGTTTCAGATGTAGGTATTAAGTTTATAAAACGATGCAAAATTCATTAAGTTAATAATATCTTGCTTACTTTGAGTTGGAGCATATGAATATAATTTTCACGAATCCATCATTCCACGCATTTTAATATCAGCATAGTCATTAATGGTAAAGTCTTCTATTTTATATCCATCAAGTTGTTGAAAGATATGTCACAAAGTAGTAGCACCAAAATAAGCAGCATCAGAATCTTTAGCTAAAAGTTCAATATAGTTATCTTGTGTTTTAATTACATATGAATCGTTTTTAGCAAAATTAGAAGCATTAAAATCATTTGATGAATCAATTTTTTTAATTTGATCATCAACTAAGGTGTCACTATCACCTTGTATTCCTACGAGAATATTAGTTTTCCCTTCTACTATATTTCTTGATTCTGAAGATGTAATATTTCTAAATGCTAATGCAGCCTTTAGACGATTTTTAGTTGCTTGATCAATATTAGATTCATAAACTAAATTAACATCTCTAGAAATCAAGGATGTTTTATTTAAATAAGTAATAGATTGAACTTCTGGTGCAATATCATAGTGTCTTGCAGAAGTTGTATCTTGATTTTGTGCTGTAGTAGTTGTTGCTGAAACAGCAACAACACCAATTGATGATGCACCTAAAATCAAATGTTTTAATTTTTTATATTGTTTCATATAATATATTATAAATTAAAACCAAAAAAAAAAAAAAAAAACGGTTTTTAAAGCAGTAAAGTAGGATATTGGGAGATACCAAGCCTACATCCTACATTAAATGAGTTTTTAGGGTTAATGATTTTGTAAGTTTAAAATTATTTTTGCTTTTGTTAAGTTAATATTGTAAATTTATCATCGAAAAATAATTTGTGGTTATACAAAAAAAACTACACAATAACCTAATTTTTATAGTGTAGCTTTTAGATTGCATTTTGACTCAAATGAGCATCTGCTCTTTTGTGCTTTCTAAACTTCCTTAGATAATTTAACAAGCATAGAAAAAGTTTTTGGTTCGTTGATTGCTAATTCTGAAAGCATCTTACGGTTGATTGTAACATTTGCTTTTTTAAGTCCGTTAATAAATCTTGAGTAACTAAGTCCTTCTGCTCTGGTTGCTGCATTAATCCGTGCAATTCATAGTTTACGGAAATTTCTCTTTACTTGTTTGCGATCTCTAAATGCATATGTTCAAGATTTTATAACTGCTTGTTTTGCGACTTTATAACCGATTGATTTATGTCCAAAGTAACCTTTAGCTAATTTTATTCATTTTTTACGTCTTGCTCTTGTAACTGTTCCACCTTTAACTCTTGCCATATTTATTTTCCTTTCTTAGTTAATAAAATATCAAGCTGAAAGATTAAATCAATGATTTAAATCTTTTAAGGTCGCTTCTGTGCATAAGAGTTGATTTACGGGCTTGACGTTTTTGTTTGGTAGTTTTGTTTTGTGCTAAATGTGAACGGAAGGCTTGTTCTCTCATAACCTTACCTGTTCCGGTAACTTTAATACGTTTTTTTAATGCACTTTTAGTTTTCATCTTTGGCATTTGTTTCTCCTTCTATAGAACCTTGATGCAGAGCATTTAGGTTCTGTTCTTTTAAGTATTTAGCGATTTTTGTTTTATTTGGTTGGAGATTCATGTCTAAGAAACGTTCATTTACAAGTTTTGGTTCGGTTGTCTTATCAGAGATATCTTCGACCTTAGATAAAAACTTTCATAATATATTTTCACCTAAGTCTTTTCTACCTAATTCGCGTCCTCTAAGTTTTACAGAAACCTTAATACGATCACCTTTAAAAAGAAACTCGCGAGCTTTTTTTGCTTTGGTAGTTAAATCGTTTTCACCAATCATAGGAGTCAAACGGATTTCACGATTTTGAATGGTTGTTTGTTTTTCTTTAATAACCTTTTGTTTCTTTTTACGATCATATTTAAATTTTCCGTAATCTAAAATTCGAGCGATAGGTTTAGGTTCCACACTGATTAAAACTAAATCCATTTTCTCGTTTCTTGCTAATTCAATAGCTTCAGAAGTATATTTAACACCTAATTTCTCACCACCACTTCCGATTAAGAAAACTTTTGGAAATGGAATGTCTTTGTTAACATAATGTTCTGAAGTAGGTTTTTTTCTTTTGTCGTGTATGATAATGTCTCCTTATAAAAAAGTTTGATTCGCTCTCCTACTTTAAAAGTATCAGAAGTTTGATACATTTAATTGTAGCTAAACCCAAGGCTATGACCATCAGGTGAGATTTCATCTACTTTCTGCAATTAAATAAATTTATTGCTTCTATATTTTATCATATTTGTATTTTTGTGTAGTGATAACAAAAGAAATTAATATATTTTTTTAACTGGTATTAAGTATTAAAATTTATAATATCTTAATTTTCCGAAAAAGCATATATCTAAATTACAAAAATATAAAAAATTTATTATATTTTTCTCTTATTTCTGACTTTCTTTTGCGACTTTATCTAACTTTCTAAATCAATGACTAATTCCACTTTTTGATATATAAATATTGTGATGTTCTTCTAGGGTATTTTTTATATCAGTTAATGAAATCCATGGATTTTCCATTCTTATTCTAAATGCTATAAGTTGATTTTCATCAAAAAGGTTCATTAAATTATTATTATATATATAGCAAATGTTATCGAATTGTTTTTTTGCACTATCTGTAACTTTCTTTAAATTTGAAAAATCAATATTATTCAGCCGATTTGAAAAATTTTCCATATCGCGATTTATCTTAATGTTTTGTAAAGAAAATCAAGATTTTTTAGCACTTATTGCAGATAAAAAATCAAGTAAATTATCAAGTTTTTTAGTATAAGCAATAAATTTTGAATTTCTTTCTAGTATGTTAAATTCAAATTCGTATTTATTAAGTTTATCAATTATGGTTTTTATATGTTCTGAATAATTTGTCTTTAATTCTAGGTGATATGAAGTAGAGTTTTTATCTGAAATACTTCCTCCACCAACAAAAACACCAGCAAAAAAGAAAGAAGGTTGCTGGTTCATTTCATTTTCAAAATTTATTTGAAAATCTTTTTTGTTAATTTTTATTTTATTTTGTTTAGGGGTAAATTTCAAACCTTTTTTTTCAAATTTTTTAACAAGTTTTTCAAAAATATATTCATTTCTTATATTTAAAACAAATTCGGTTTCGGACATAATCGCATTAGAAAAAATAAAGCCATTTAAAAAAGCAACAAATTCATTATCTTTTTTAATTAGATTTATTATTTCTTTTTTTACTTCACGTGAAAAAGAGTTTTTTATCTTTTTGTGTTCCATTATTAAATTTTACAAAATTAAATTGATTTTTATTGATTTAAAAACTTAAATTCTTAGAATCTCCGTGGTGAAAGTTATAAACAGTAAATTCGTGTTTATATGTTGTTAAGACTTTTATGTTATTTGCTAATAAAGGTAATTGATTTTTAGATAATTCAATAACTTTTTTAAATATATAAATTGAACCAATCGATGTAAGTGGATTTTGATTTAAATATAACGTTCCTAGAATCACCAAACCTAAGAAAGAACCAAATTCTAGGACAATTTTAATAAAACTATCATTTATAGAATTTATAAAATTATATTTATAGTTCGCTTGATAATATTTATAAATTTCTTGTTGCATAAATTCCTTGATAAGATGTTCTTTATTTGCAAAATAAAGAACTGGATATCTTTTCATATAGTAGGATAATTTATTTATAAGTTGCTTAAAAGCGACATTGTTCTCTTTTGAATTTTTTTTAAGTTTTTTAGCAAATATAAGATAGATTATCGAGCAAAAACTTAAAACTACCAAGAGTAAGACTAAAGCAATTCAGTTTGTAATAGCAAAAAATATTATGATAGCTAAATAAGTAAATAAAATAGAAATCGATTGTGATAAAGGGATAAAAGTATGAATATCAATAGTTTTTGATTGATCGATTATTTCTTTAAAAATATCTTGTACACAGTAAGTTTGTTTTACTTCGATACTTGCATCTTTAAATTGTGAAAAAAGGTTGCTGGTAATTGATTTGGATATATATAAAACAAATTTATTGTTTATTTTTTGATAGTAATATTTACCGATTAAAGAAATAAAATAAGCTAAGCATACAACAGATAATAAAATAACAAAATTCAATATCTTATGATTTTTAATTACTTCAAATCTTTTTAATAAAGCATCAATTGCATATCCTTCTAAAAAAGTAATAGCAATAGCGAATAAAGATATGAATATAGATAAAAGAGTAAAAAATATAAATATTGATTTAATATCCTTAAATACTTTCTTCATATTCCTCCGTTTGATTATCAAGATTTAAAATAAAATCATAGTGATTTAGATTTTTGATACTACCCGTTGAATGGATGATGATAATATTTTTTGTTTTAAGATAACTAAAAATCTTATTTAAATAATTCATTTCAACATTTGAAAAAGCATCATCTAAGATAATAATAGAATTATCTTCACAAAGTCCTCTAGCAAGGTGTATTCGCTGTTTTTGACTACGATTTAGCGATTGCTCTGATATTTGCATATCAATATCTAAGTTTTTTAGTTCTACAATATCTAAAACCACTTTAACCTTAGTTACCTGATTTTCTTCTCATAGTGTAATGTTATTATAAAGACTATCATCAAAAAGCTTATAATGGGAAGTTATATAACTAATACTTTTAAGAAATTGAGCTGTATTTATATTATTTATATTTTTATCATCAAAACTTATTTGTCCATTATATGTATTTATTTGTTTTAAAAGTATGTTGATAAATGAGTTTCTAGTATTTTTATCATTTGCTATTATTGCATAGGATTTACCTTTGATAAATTCATAATTTATATTATTTAAGATTGTGTGATTATTATTTTGATAAGTTAAGTTGTTAATACTTATAGAACCGAAAGTAATTTTAGAAAAATCGTGATGTACATCTTTAAATTCAAAATTAAATTTTTTATAAAAACTTTTATATTCATTTAATTTTGAATTTAATTTAATTAAATTATGAATATTTGATGAAAAAGCGATAAAGAAACTCGGTAGTACAAAAATAATAGCAACTGGTTGATGTTGGTTTATTATAAAAAAACCTGTAATAAAAACTAAAAAGAGTCCTATAATAAAGGTAAACCCATTGTTAATTGTTTCAATGATATTAATCTTGGAATGATCTTTATCTATTCTGATAATTCACTTTTTCAAAATCTCATCTATATACTTAATGATGTGACTATCATCCCCTAAGTAGTAAAAAAGTCTAAAACCGTTAAAAGTAGTTTGTAGATAGTTTAAAAATCTTGCTTCTTTTTGTTTATTTGTGTGCTTATGTTTATTAATTATTAGATTCAAAAAGGAAGGGAAAATAAGTAGTAATATAAGTGCACCTATACCGATTAGAGCAAGTTTATAACTTAAGACAATTAATACAAATAATGTTCCAATATTAACTATGAATGATGTTGCTGTATCTAAAGAAGTTTTTAAAACAATACTTCGAAATTCTGGGATTCTATGTTTAATTCAATTGATATTTTCTTGTGATTTTGAACTTGAAAGCTCTATATTTGGCACACTAAGGATTTTGTCTACAATATTATTCGTTACTAATTTTGAAATATCATTATCTAACTTATTTCTAAGAAAAACATTGATAATACTACTTATTAAAAATATAGATATTAAAGATATATCTGCATATAAATCTGTATAAAATTGTTGGTTTTGTTCTTGTAGTAGACTTATCAGTTCAGTAGTAAAATATACCAATAAAAAAGTAGATGTAGTTGAAAAGAAAGTGAATAGTAAGATAAGTATTATTAACAATTTCCTAGATAATATTTTTGTCATCAAATCCTTTCATATATATTAAATAATCATATCTTATTATTAGATTTTTATAAAAATAGTATTAAAAAAGGACAAAATATTGAAATAATTAATATTCATAAGCATACAGATTAACGAAAGCAAAATTAAAGAATTTGATAAAATAAATATTAAGGAGAAAAATGCAATCATTTAATAAGAAAATTATTTGAGATTTATTTGGTGGTGGTTGCAATTCTGTATCAAGAGCAATAAAAGAATATAATTTAGATCAATATTACAAAGTTTATACTTTCGATGTTGTTAAAACACATAAAGAAAGTTTTCGTGGTCAAACTGACAATAATTTCCAAACTTATATAGATATCGATTTAAGTTCTGATTCAATAATCAGTGATTTTAATAAATTAATTAAAGAAAACACTATACAAAAACCTGACATTATTCTTAGTTCAACATTGTGTCAGTCTTTTAGTAAGGTTTTATCAATGGTTGGAGGAGGAACTTGTTTTTGAAAACAAGAAATAAAAGGTGACAAAAATTCCAAACTTATCGAAAGAAGTTTGGAAGAATTTGAAAACCTTAAATCTGGTTTTACTAAAAGACTTAACGGACCAAAACAACTTTTTATAAAGAGATTAGGTGAAAAATGCGCAGTCAATTCCGTGAATTTGATAAAAACTTTTAAACCAAAATATTGATATATAGAAAATCCTGATAGTTCGATGTTATTTCAATTTTTAAGAGTAAATTTGGGATTGAATGGTTATGAAAATGTTGCATGCTATGGTGCATATGATTTTCCACAAAATAAATCTGGATGCTTTTATTCAAATATAAAAATAGAATTAAAAAAAGATCGCAGACCTAGAACATATGAAACTCAATGAGAAGAAGTGTCCAAAGAATATTATGATAAATGAATTGAAAATGTTGAATATAAGAAAAATTACCTTAATGGGTCAGGTGATTTTAGACATGTTAAAAAAGTTCTTGATGAATTTGGATGCTATAAATATTATCGTAGGTGATATGTTGATATAGGTTATAAAATTGGGGATAAAGGACACTCATCACTAAAGAAAACTTCAATGACATTAGGAAAATTAACTAAACAAAAATATGCATTAAAAACTATTGGTGATTTTAATACAAAGCAAATAGGGGAAGCAAATGAAACATCACACATTCCTGCTGGTGTAATTTATCAAATCTTAAAGAATTTTAATTAATCTATTTTGTGTACTTTTATTCAAGCTTCTTCAATTTTTTGTTCTTGTTCTTTGTTTAATTTAATATCCATTAGTCTTGCAAAGGTATAAATATCTTCTTTGAAACCAAAATCAAATATGACAAATTCACCATATGTGCTTTTGTAATAATCTATAAAATTTCAATAATTTTTCTGTAATATTTTTCAAAAACCTACCAATATAACAATTGTTTGAATTCTTATATCTTGACCGAATAATTCTGATAAGTTATTATAAAAGTGATGATGATATCCAAAATTAGATTCTAATTTCTCTCAGTCAGAACCATTTATTTGTTTGAATTTACTTTCTAAAAATAAATATTGTGGTCGGTTTTTGAATTTAATTTTAAATGTATTAGGACAATTTATAACAAAATCAGGAGACATATAGTTGTTTGGTTCTAATCCGCTTTTAACACTGTGAAATTTATTTCCAGGTGTTAGTTGCAGAGTTTGTATATTTAGGATATTTAAAATGTTCTTTAGAAAGTTTTCACCTTCTTTTTTACCTTCTACTGCTCTGGTTCCTTGTGATCAACCAGTAAATTTTTTCATTCCTTGCTTCATAACTACTTATTTGAAAAATTATATGCTTTTTGCAAAAAAAACAAAAAGCAAGTTCATTGAACTTACTTTTTAGAAACCAAAACCTCCACCTAATCCTCCCAATCCTCCTCCGTTTTTAAGTGATTTTGCCATTTCTGTCATACGTTTTACCATTGCTTCGTAGTCAGAAATAAGTTTGTTAAATTCTTGAGGAGAGCGACCGCTACCTTTTAATACACGTTCTTTCCGTGAAACTTGTTTTAAAAGTTTTGGATTTTGACGCTCTCTTTTTGTCATAGAAGATATCAAAATTTGATAAACATACATCTTTTCTTCTGCTTTTTCTATTTGACTTTCATCTACTTTGGATGCAAGGTTTCCGGGGAGCATTTTTAATATTTTAGAAAATTTACCGAGGTTTTTTACCTGGTTAATTTGCTCAAGAAGATCATCTAAACCAAAATCACCTGTAATCATTTTATGAAACATTTTAGTTGCTTTATCTTCATCAATTACATCTTGGGCTTTTTCGATTAAAGACATAACATCACCCATACCTAAAATTCTATCAGCCATACGTTCAGGATAGAACAAGTCTAAATTAGATGTTTTTTCACCAGTTCCGATAAAACGAATCGGTAGGTTTAAGATATATCTTAAACTTAATGCTGCACCACCACGAGCATCAGAATCAAGTTTAGTAATTATAGTCCCAGTAAGTTTTAATGCCTCATTAAAGGTTTTTGCAACATTAATAACATCTTGTCCACTTAAAGCATCTGTTACAAAGAATATTTCATCTGGATTTGCAATCTTTTTTAATCTTTTTAATTCATCCATTAATTTTTCATCAATTGATAAACGACCTGCGGTATCGATGATGATTAAATCATTTTGATTTTCTTTTGCTACTGCCATTGCTGTGGAAACAATATTATCTACACTGTTATTTATACCTTCTTCATAAAAATCTACTTGAATACCTTTTGCTAATGTCACAAGTTGTTCAACAGCAGCAGGACGATAAATATCGGCAGCTATAACTAATGGTTTAGTCACCATTTTCTTCTTACGGAATCAGTAAGCGAGTTTTGCTGTTGCAGTTGTTTTACCAGATCCTTGCAAACCACACATCATTATTATATAAGGTCGCTTGCTAATTTGAATTTCTTTTACTTTTGAACCAAGTATTTCAACAAGTTCATTATGCAATATTTTGATGAAGTGTTGCGATGGGTTAAGTTTACCGACAATTTTTTCTTCTAAAGCTTTTTCTTTAACCTTAGAAATAAATTCTTTGACTACTTGCAAGTTAACATCAGCTTCTAAAAGTGCCATTTTGATGTCGCGCATGATTACCAAAATATCTTCTTCGTTTAAGGTAACTTTTTTTTGCACTTTTTCAAGTGCCTTTTGCATTCTTTTTTCTAAAAATCCTAACATAATTCAATTATACATTAAGACAATATTTTCGTGTGACTTTTTTAAATTTGGTATAATTTGAAAATGTTACATTTAACAGTCAAATATACAGAGAGGATTGATAAATATATAGCAAATAATTCTAATATTTCTCGAAATGATATAAAAGAATTGATTGCACAAAAAGTAGTTTGAGTAGATGGAATTTTAGTAAATAAACCTAAATTTGTTGTTTCAGTTGGGCAAAACATAGAAATACAGAAAGTTTTAGATAAAGAAATTCATGTTCAACCTGAAAAAATGGATTTAAATATAATATATGATGATGAATATATATCAGTAATTAATAAACCTAGTGGACTTGTGGTGCATCCATCACCTGGACATACTAGTGGAACACTGGTAAACGGACTTTTGTATCATTTTAAAAACAATTTATCTAATGAAAATGGATTATTGCGTCCAGGGATAGTGCATCGAATTGATAAGGATACTAGTGGTTTATTAATAATTGCTAAAAATAATTTAGTACACCAGTTATTATCCGAGAAGTTTGCAAAACATCAAATAAATCGTAAATATTTAGCAATATGCGATGGGATAATAGAAGATAAAAAGTTACTTTTAAACCTACCAATAGGTCGTTCGAACATCGATAGACAAAGGATGACTATTACAAATATAAATTCCAAACCTGCTATAACTCATATTACAATGATTAAGAGTTTTTATATTGATTATTTACCTAAAACATTAGTTAAATGCGAATTAGAAACAGGCAGAACTCACCAAATCAGGGTTCATTTAAAACATATAGGAAATCCTGTTTATGGGGATCCTTTGTATGGTAAATCAGTTGATGATAAGGGTCAAAGACTGCATGCATATAAATTAGAATTTGAGCATCCGATAACCAAAAAATATCTAGAATTTTATAGCAAACCAGACTCAAAATTTGATGTAGCTAATTTAGATTTTGATGAATTTATTAAAATATATGAAGCAAAGAAAGGACAAAATGAAGAAGTATTATAACGAACAATTTGCTGATACACAGAGTCTTTGAGATAAATACAAAAACTATTTTAATATTTGAGTTTTTAGTTTTATCGGACTTTTATCTGTATTAACTGCTTTATATTTAGCACAAATTATATTTGTAGGTCTTAATTATAATTCTTATGTAGATTTATATCAAACAATCAATAAAACTGTTGAACCAAATGAACAAATAAAAGATATTCAAGGTGCTGCTACTTCTATATATAAACAAGATATTACAACTACATTTTTTTCATTAGTGTTTTCTGCTTCAACTATTATCTTTTTTGTAATGTCAGTTCAAAGGTCAACAAAAGAAAAAAATTATGGTTATTTATCTAATGGAGCATTGTTATTTAATTGATTAATTAGTTTATATAACATAATAACATTAGCAATTTTTTTATTTACTCCAAATAATTACAAGGGTTTACAAGGAAACCCTATTATATTATTTAAATTCATTGTATCAATAATTATTTTATTTATTTATGTGTTATTGTTTGTTTTGGTTCAAAGAGAAGTAAGTCGAATAAGAAAAACATTTATTATTATCTTACAAACTAAGGCATTAAAAGAATTTATGCAAAATGTAAGTCAAAACCAAAATAATAATCCCTTTGTTTCGCCTTTTGGATTTACTAATCAAAATCCACAGCAAACACAGCAACCACAAGAACCGAAACAACAAGAAAGCGAAGAATATAAAAAGCTTATTAGATTACCACTTAGCCAGCTTCATAAAATAGGAGAAAAATTAAATATTTTTGGTTATGCTGATATGGAAAAAGAAGAATTAATTCAAAAAATTATTGCTTATACAAAGAAAAATAAGACTACATAAATTTATATGTAGTTTTTTTCTTGCTTTTTATGCTTGTGTGAAAGTAAAAAAGCAAGAAAAACATAAAATTAAAAATAATTTGCTTTTTTATATTACTATACTATAATATTAATATATTACTATTAAGTAATATAAGGAGACAAATGAAAAAGTTTTTCTATTATGTATTTTTTATACATAAATTAATTTTGAAGAAAAAGAACACAATTATAGTACCCATTATATGGATTATAATTTCAATAATAAGTTCAATAGTATTTAGTCAACTAAATATAAATACAAAACAAAAAATGTTATCCTTTTATATAGTAATCTTTGTTGAATTATTAATTACAGTTTTCTTTTCAGCAATAAAAACTATTAATATATATAAAGATTTAGAAGAAGAAGGGATAGAATTACTTACTTTATCAAAATCTATTTCGAGAAAAAGCATTATATGAGCAAAAACATTTTCTAATATAGTTTTTGGACTATATTGAGCTGTTATAATTATGTTCTCTAATATATTTATTCTGGCAAGTTTAAAACTATTAGTAATTATGTGATATTTAATCTTTATAAGTCTTGCTACATTCTTTCTAGCATACATTTTATTTGGAACATTCACATCTTTGATTGCTTACAAAATCAACACAAAAGTCGCTATAACACTACCTATTTTGCTTTTTAGTCCGCTAGCAATAGGTGGAAGCATAATTGCTGCCAAAAGCACTTCAACAGCAAATAATTATGCATATTATTTAAATTTACCATATCAGAATCATTTATCAGGAAATAGAGTAAATGCAGAAAAATTCTATTTAAACAATGGATATGATAAATATTACATAGTTCCTAATGGATATGAGAGTTCAGAATTCAATAAAAATCAAAAAGAATTTCTTGATAAAGCTTTTGCTACTTCAAAAGCATCTGCTAGAGATTGACAAATATATTCATATTTAATTACACCTTATCAAATGCTGGATATATTTAATATTAATAATGCTAATATTTTTAATGCATTTTCAGATGAACAAGACAGCAATTTATCCAAATACTTGTTTTATAAAAACAAGGATTCTTATATCTATAATTATATTCTTTTACCTAAATCTAATCTAAAACAATATAGTGTAACTGATAAGTTAAAAAGCACATCTGAAGTTAAAAATCCTGATTCTCAAATTATTCAACCTGCTGTTATAGTAAATAAAAATGCATTTTTGGTGCCTACAGCACTTAAAAATCAAGCTATATTCAATAATTTAATTAATACCAATATTATTTATGCAAGAGATGGTGCTGATACTTTTAAGACTGAATTTCCGGAAGATAAATTTGTTTATAACTCTTCGCAAAATATTGTAGGTGAACTAAAGTGAAAATATATTAAGGAACTTTTATCAGATTTGGCATTTGATGATTATGCACAGAAATTTTATCAACAAGTGCTTAATAAAACACAAAATACACAGCAACTTGAAAGCAAGGATATCTACTTTAAATATCTTTCAGATGCATTAAATAGTGAAAATAGTCATTTATTAAGATTACAAACTCAGAGTGTTGTATTGGATCCAAGTTCTTTAAAAAACAAGTTAATAAAGAGTTTGACAGAAAAGAAAATTTATTTAGCAGTTGCATTGATTTATTATGGATATTTTTCTTATTTAGACACAAAACTTTTTGATGCAATTTTACATAATGATATTAATAATAATTATGATCCTGATACATATACAATTAATATAGATGGTTTTGACTACAATATAGGTGGATATTCTGATTATGTAGCAAAACAAGAAGTATCAGGTGATAAAAACAATTCAAAAATAATTATTCGCTATGATTTAAACAAATCTAACAATTATTTATTTACACCAGTTGAAGATGTTTATGAGCTAAGTCGAACAAATATAAAGGTAGTTGAAAAAAATATTTACTTTTTGATTTGAATTATTTTATCAGCAGCATTGGTATTAGTAAATAACAAATTATATTATCGTAAGGATTATAAATAATGAATATTCTAGAAGTTAGAAATTTAAGTAAATTTTATTCAAAAAAGAAGAATACTGGTATTTTTGATTTAAATTTTGATGTAAAAACCGGAAGTTTTCATGCTTTTATAGGAGAAAACGGAGCAGGGAAAACAACAACAATAAAAACTATTATTGGATCATATATAAATTATCAAGGAGATGTTTTAATAAATGGAATAAGCATTAAAAAACCAGATAGTAGACAAAGATTAGGATATGTTCCTGAAAACACTATATTCCCTAAAGAAATTACTACATTTGAATATTTAAAGTATTTAGGGATGTTAAATTTAAAACAAGCAACTGAAAAAGAAAAATTGTTACAAAAAATCGATCAGATGCTAGAAAACTTCGGTATTTTAGATCTAAAAAACAAAAAACCTTTTTATTTTTCATCAGGTCAAAAGAAAAAAGTTCTATTAATTCAAGCATTACTGAATGATCCAGAATTATTAATTTTAGATGAACCTGCTGCTAATTTAGACCCAACAGCACGATATCAATTATTCAAAATACTAAAAGAATTGCACCAAAACGGAACAACTATTTTTATAAGTTCGCATATATTGAGTGAAATTAAAAAATATGTAGATTCATTTACACTGATTCATCAAGGCAAAATTTTGTATTCTGGATCAAATGAAAATAATTTAGAAGAGGTTTTTTATGAAAAAGTGATTAAAAATTAGTCTAATAACATCAGCAAGTGTTTTGGGTGTAGCAGCGATATCACTTGTATCTGCTTTTGTTAGTATAAACTCTAACAAAAGCGAATTTATAAACTCGTATACAAATAAACAAGAAAGTAAAGTGGATTACAGAAATTATTTAGTAAAGCAAGTTCATCAAAATGATGATTTATTAACAATTGCTAATAGTTACTATTTTGATGAAAGCACAAGCGAGCAAGTTAAAAACGAATTTTATAATGAACAAAATTCAATAAACAATGGTTATTTATCAGATATATCATCTGCTTTAACATATGCACCTTTATTTATTTATGTAAATTCGAAAGATCGAAGTGAATTGACTGGTAAATATGCTAAAAAAGGTATAAATGTTTTAACAAAATTGTTAAATGAAAATTGGTTTTGGTATTTAAATAATATTAATAAATTCACTTTTATTTATAACCCATATGGTGAAAATTTCAAAGATGATCGTGATTATTTAAATAATCAAACAACAAATATAAAGGATTTGTTGTTTGAAAAGTTAATGATTAAAAACAAAGATGATGAAGTAAAAAATACTGATTCGCTTTTGTATAAAATAAATAAATTCAAAATTAAGAAAATTTATGAACAAAGATTCATTAATTTGATACCAGATGAATACAAAGAAGCAGCATCTGAGTTAAATAAATATATAGATACAAAAATATTATTTATAGAACTTACCGATGGCTCAATTATGACTGTTTTTGTATATAAAAAACAAGTCAATAACCAACCGCAAAAGCATATTTTTATATTACCTGAAATATTAACCACAAGAGTTTTAGGGACATTCAATGAAGTTTATGATGTATTTATCCAAAGTTGAAAAGATGCATATAAAAAATCACTTGATAGTTTATTTAATTACCAAAAAAAGATAATAGATGAAGATGAAAATAAAACAGATGCACAAATAAAAAAAGAAGTTTTTGCAAAATTTACAGACCAAAATTTTGCAAAATTATTCGAAAGAGAAAATTATTCAGAAATGCTACATCGAAGCATTTATGAATACAATCTAAACCACAAATATAATTATATTTCTCGTTTTAGTCTGGGAGACAGTGATGAAAGTTAAAAAAATATTTTTAAATTCATTATTTTTAGTTCCTTTGATATCTGTTTCTTGCACCAATTATTCACAAGGCGAAAAACTAAGTGCTTTGATATCAAACGAAGAAGATATAAGTTCAAATCCTTATGACATTAAACAAAAGAAAACAGATGCTATTATTAATGATATTTTAAATGATCTGTTTAAAGGTTCAGAGGTTAAAAAACTTGAATTTATAAATAACCAAAAGCAAAGTAAAGATGAAATTGAAAAGACTTTTTTGACTATGTCACAGGAATATAATAAATTATTACAAAAATATAAAGAACAGTTAAGTAATATAGAAGATGAAATAGATGATATCGAAACAGATTTAAAGGAACTAAAATTCACACCTAAAATAAACAGTAAACAAATAATTGAAAAAGAATCACAACTCGTAAATAAAATAAAACAATTATCTGATATAAGAGTTCATTTTAGAGATTTTGCGATAAAACAAAATGAAATATTCTCCCAAAATTGATATTATTTTTTCACAAATATAAACAAATTCGATTTTGAATTTATCGAATATGTCTATGATGGACTGCAAAATGGGAAAACAGCAAGTTCAGAATACAAAAAATCAATTGATTCAAAAATTTCATATCCACCATTTAGATTTTATGACAATTATTTAGATAATAAGATTCAAGGAATTGAAAGCGTAGAATTTCGAAATAGTGTTATCTATTATATTAGTAAAGGAAAGATGGTTTTCAGAATTTTAATAGAAAATCTAGATACTGAAAATCCTAAATTATCTATGAAAGCAATGAATTGATATTTTGGTAGTTCAAAAGCAAATACCATTTCACTTCCGTTAGTTTCATCAGTTGTTCACACATTATTTATACATCAATATCCTAATGCATATCCAGAATTTGAAGATGTAATGGTGAAAAAACAAAAATATGGTGAACCTGCATTTATGTTTGGAGTTTGAAAGAATGAAAAAATGAGTTAGAAAAACTATAAGTTTAGGATTATTTATTATGCCAGTGCTTGCTGCTATTTCTTGTTCTAAGCCACAGCAAAATGAAGTTAGTTTCTTAGTAAATAATTCTGTAAATGCAGAAAATGATAAATGAGATAACTTTATAAAAAACGGCTATATCCAAGAAATTTTACACAAATTGTATGATAATAATGAAGATATTCAAAAGTATATTAAAAAGCAAAAGAGTATTAATGCACAAGAGTATTTAACTTCTTTAAAAACTTGATTAAGATACTCAAATAATTTCATTTCTTCCTATGACAATGGTTCTTTTGACTATAAAACATTTAAGACTAAAAGAAATTTTACAACAGAAAAAGCAGAAGATGAAAAAAGGGTGTTGTTCGAAGAGAATTGATTGTTTTTGTTATTTAATTTAGATAAATTTAAATTTATGCAGTCACCAAATATCGCAACAGATGAATTTGTTAAAGCAGATGTTGTTGATGATGCAGAGACTAAACAAAAGATTTATAAAGATTATTTTATAGCAGATAATAATGAGATAATTGATTTTGTTGTGCAAAGATATAATTTTTATGAAATTGAAGAACCATTAGAACGAGAAATACCTAAAGAAAAGAAAGAAATAGTAGATGATAAGCAAGAAAATAAAGAGATTGTAGAAAAACCAAAAGAAGAAAATTATATTGAACCTAAAAAAGATGAAAAAACACAAAATCAAAGTTTGTTAGAGAAACTAAAGAACTCATTCAATGAACCAAAAACCCAAAAAACAGATGATGATGATAAAGAGAAAGATGAACAAAATGAAAATCAAAAAGATAATAATCAACTAGAGGAAGAAGAAAAAAAACAAAAAGAAGAAGAACTGAAAAAATCAGAAGACTCTAAAAAAATACAAGAATCCGATGAAAAAGATGAGGATATGGAGGGAGAAAATAGCAAAGCTTCTGATGTTGATGAAGATGACGATGAATGTGAGGATGAGGGTGAACTTAAATGCAATGATTTATCAAAAATCCCACCATCATTTTTCCCTAAGAAAAAATTATTTAGTATTGCAAATGATGTAAAAGTTTCTATAAAAAAACCAACATATCATTATGAAGAAAGAATATTTATGTTAACAAAACAAGGATATATCCTTTCTTTTGAAATAGAAACTACTGAAAAAGGTGGTAAAAAGACAATAACAAGAAAAAAATTAAGTGAATATATTTATACATATCCAAAATTGCTATTAAGTAAACAAAAATTAGAAGATTTTGATTTAAAAAAATATGTAAATAGCACAAGAATATGAGCAGATCCGAATGTTTCGCCATCACCTGCTACAAAAGTTGTTTTTGAAGAAGAATATGGTGGTAGAGAAATGAGATATACATTGATAAATACAGTGAAATAGTTTGTATTTTGTTCTTTATTGGTCCGTATTATTGAATATTTTATTATAATATTGGAGGTGAAATGGAAAACAATAAAGACATTATAACTACAACAATAAATCAAATCGAAAAGAAGTTTGGTAAAGAATCTATTATGCTTTTAGGAGATGTTCCTGAATTAGCAGTAGAAACATTCAGTAGTGGCAGCATAACACTAGATAATTTACTTGGTGGTGGTTATCCAAAAGGGCGTATCATAGAGATTTATGGACCTGAAAGTTGTGGTAAA
Organism: Mycoplasma sp. 4013; assembly: GCF_054353875.1. Classification (NCBI taxonomy): domain Bacteria; kingdom Bacillati; phylum Mycoplasmatota; class Mollicutes; order Mycoplasmatales; family Mycoplasmataceae; genus Mycoplasma; species Mycoplasma sp. 4013. The sequence goes on from NZ_JBTHHK010000001.1 coordinate 174,590, forward strand.
ACAACTTTATCATTACATGCAGTAGCAGAGATTCAAAGACAAGGTGGAGTTGCGGCATTTATCGATGCAGAACATTCAATAGATCCATTATTTGCTCAAAAAATAGGTGTAGATGTTAATAATTTAATACTATCGCAACCTGATAGTGGTGAGCAAGCACTAGAAATAGTCGATATTTTAGCAAAAACAGGTAATATTGATTTAATAATAGTCGATTCAGTAGCAGCATTAGTTCCAGAAGCAGAATTGAACGGAGAAATGACAGATCAACAAATTGGTGCTCAAGCCCGCTTAATGTCAAAGGCATTAAGAAAAATAACAGGAAATCTTAATAAAAATAAAACTACTATTATTTTTATTAATCAAATCCGCGAAAAAGTTGGGGTAATTTTTGGTAATCCAGAAACAACACCAGGTGGTCGTGCGTTGAAATTCTATTCAAGCATTCGTGTAGAAGTTCGTAAGGGACAACAAATTATTGAAGATAAAGAAGTTATAGGTGCTGAAATTAAATTTAAAGTTGTTAAAAACAAAATTGCACCACCATATCGTAGTGGACAAAGTGAATTTTACTTCGATAAAGGAATTGATAAAATTGGTGAAGTAATTGATATGGCGACTGAAAAAGATATACTTGATAAAAAGGGTGCTTGATATGGATATCAAGGACAAAATGTTGCTCAGGGTAAGAAAAACCTACGTGATTATTTATTAACACATTCTGATATATATGATGAAATCCTAAGTCAAGTTCAAGAATATAGTAAGCATTAGCCTTACTTATTTTTATAAACATTTATAATATATGTATTATGAGTATCAGAATCTTGTTTTTAGGTGATGTTTTTGGATTACCAGGTATTATAACTGTTGAAAAATATTTATATAAGATAAAAAAAGAACACAATATTGATTTTGTCATTGCACAAGGAGAAAATGTAACAGGACGTAAAGGTTTGTCGGTGGAAGATTATTATCGCTTAAAAAAAGCAGGAATTGATTGTTTTACAATGGGAAATCATGTTTGAGCTGATGAAAGTATATTGCAAATTATTAATAAAGCAGATATAGTGAGACCTTTTAATGTTAATTATGAATATGAGGGATTTGGATCAAAGGTTTTTAGTATAAATGGTTCAACATTAAGAGTTTCTTCTTTTATGGGAGTAAGTTTTAACGAACTGTTTAAGCCTTGACAGGAACAATATGCTAATTCATTTTTATTATCCTTTGATGAATTAACAAATAATTTCCAAAAAGCAGATTTTCATTTTATAGATTTTCATGCAGAAACAACAAGCGAAAAATATGTTTTTGGTTTGTATGTAGACGGAAAAGTTGATGCTATATGTGGGACACATACACATGTCCAAACAAACGATGCACATATTTTACCAAACGGAACAGTCTATATAACTGATGCCGGAATGGTAGGTCCTATTAATTCTGCTATTGGTGTAAATCCTGCTGAAATAATGGCTAAAATAAATGATGATGGAAGTAAAAAAGAAAAATTTGTTGTAAGTTCGAACAACACCCAAATAAATGGGGTTATTATTACATTATATAAAAATGGTATGAAAGAAAAGAAAAATAAAATAGAAACATTAAACATTCAAAATATTGATATTTATAAATAAAATACTTTTAAGTTATAATAAAGACTTAAAAGTATTTTAAACAGAACGAACAATTTTCTTAGAAAAAATAAAGTAAACTGTTAATGGTATAGCAATAACAACTAATGCCCCAGCAGATTGAATGTTTAGCAAACTTCCTCCAGCAGGGACTTGTCCAATTTGTCTAAATCAGATACCGACAGTTGCATCATTTGTTCCGCTAAGTATATAATTTGGTCATAAATAATCATTTCATACAGAAACAAAACTAAAAATAATCAAGAGAATATAGGTTTCTTTCATTTCTTTTCAATAAATTAAATATATTTTCTGTCATAATGTGAGATTATCAATTTTCATTGCTTTATAATATTTTTGTTTACTCTTTTCAAAATGGATAAGTAGATTATACATAAAAAAGTAAGAGAAAAATCCATTTGTAACAAGTGATAAAGGTGTTAAACTGTTTGTGATGTTCAGTTCATTAAGCACCTTATTTAATGATAAGTATATAGCAAATTCAGGGATGAAAGATAAAATAAGTATTATAAGTAAGATAACCTTCTTAGATCTTTTTCCGAGTTTTGAAATACCTATGACAAATAGTGTGTATGTTATCAAACGAATAGATAAAAGCATCAAGGAACTACTTAGAGAAAGTCCAACTGCTTTTCAAAAACGAATATCACTAAAGAAATTGAAATTAGAAAAATCAAACTTTCTCAATCTTATAGTAAATCTTTTATTAACCACATCATCGGTAGGCATTAAGGCAGAGACGATTAAAATATAAATCGGAAATAAGATGATAATGATTAAAATGACTATTAAAATAATAATTAATGCTTCCTTAAATGCTTTTTTATACATCTTTTGCTCCTTTATACTTTATAATAAGTTGAAAAGTCTTTTTGAATACAAATAAACCTAATCAGCTTATTATAAACAGAAACAGTAAGTATAAAATTACTAGTAAACTTGCTGCATATGCTTTGTTTGTATCTACTGATAATGTTCCTGCAAAAGGTTTAATTAATGAAAAAATATAACTTGTAAGTGTATGGGCCCCAGTTGGTACGATGCGTTCTTCAGGTATGATAGCACCAGGATACATTAAAAAAGAGAAAATTAAGTTTGTATATGTAACTAAAATAAAGTATTTTCGGAATTCAACATAATATAAATATTTAAGTCGATCTCAGAATCTAAGATTATCTATTTTAATTAATTTAGCATATTTAACATTAATGCGACTAAAAATAAAACCAAAAATAACGATATTAAAGGGCATTGATCGTCAAAGTTGAAACAGCGTCATATAAAATTTAATACTTAATAAGTTATTTCCGTAAAGAAAACTCCGTTTCGAGTTAAATATACCAAAAAACAAGTTCTCTTCACCAAACAGTAAGATAAAGGCTAATCCAACTGTATAACCAGAAATAAAAAATTGTGAATAAATTAACTTTAAAAAAAAGTTTCTAGTTCTTTTTAAAGTTAAAGAACTGATTAAATAAGAAACAATTATAGATAAAAATAAAGAGATAAATGTAGGTACAAAAAACAAAAAGGTGGAATTTTTCAATCCTGTCTGAAAGTCGTTATCTTCTATAACACGACGATAATTATCTCAACCATAAGAATAATAAATTTTCTTAGTTTTTGATGGAAAATTTATAAATGATTCATGAAATAAATTCACTACGGGGTAGATATAAAAGATGATTACAAGGATTAACAAAGGTAGAATATATAATAAAGCAAGTGAAACATTAGATAATTTAGTTTTGTTGATCGATAACTTCTTCATGTTTAAAACTCATTATTTTGTTTTCTGGTATATTTACATCTACTTTATCTAAAATATTCAATGTTGAATTTGTGTTTGAAACTACATATTCTTTGTCTTGATTTTGTATTGTATATATTGTTAGATCAGCAATATTTTCCTTTTGTCTAACAATTCATTCTGAATCAGTCGATAAGGAAATTTGAATATCTTTAGGTTTTACAAAATATTTATATATATCATCCTCTTTGATTAGATTTAATCTTGGTGAGCAAAAGAAGTGCGCTACAAAGTATGATGCAGGTTCTTCTAACACTTTATCTTTTGTATCGAATTGTTCTATTCTGCCATTATTCATTACCATTATATAATCACTAAGTTTTAAAGCATCATTTTGATCGTGAGTAACTAAAATAATTGATAAATTAAATTCTTTCTTGATTTTTAAAATTCATTCAATAGTTTTTTCTTTAATCTTAACATCGAGAGCTGAAAAGGGTTCATCCATAAGCATCAAAGTAGACTTTTTAATTATCGCTTTAGCAATTAATACACGCTGCTTTTGACCACCTGAGATATTTTGTGCTTTTTGCTTTAAAATTTGCTTTATTTCTACTTTATCAGCAATAAAATCTAGGTCTTTTTTGAAAAACTGCTTAAGTTTTGATTCTTTTTGTAAAACTTTAAATGCATTTTGGTTTTTAAACATATATTTAAAAAACAAAAAATGTCATATTGTATAGAATAATCATCTTTCTTTCTTTTCGTTTTTTGTTTCTTTATACTTATTAATAAGTTTTTGTAAAAAAGGTGATAAATAATATTTAGCATCAAAATTTTGTAAGAATTCTAACCTTTTTTCATGTCTTCAAACAAATGAGTTTTTTGCGCTTAGATAAATATTATGAAAAACACTTATTTCCTCATAAAGAAAGTTTTCTTGCAAAATATAACCTATTTGAGCAGTCTGCATATTGTTAAAAAGAGTGATTTCAGCACTTTTTGGTGTTTCAATTTTAGATAACAAATTTAATAAGGTAGTTTTGCCTGCTCCTGATGGCCCAACTATCGATATTATTTTATTTTCAGGAATATATAATTCTGGGATATTTAAAATTTCTTTTTTTTGTTTTACAAAAACAAGATTTTTTACACTTGCTATACCATTCATAAATAAATTTTACCAAATATACAAAAACAAAAATAAATATGACAATAACTATGAGTTTTTTATCATATTTAAAATGATTTGATATGCTTGTTCTCCTGTTATTATTTTTGGATTCTTTTTCAATGTAGAATCAAGAAGTAAAGAGCGAATTTTTTCGACAATAGCAGATGTTGTTTGGTCGATAGGAACTCAAAAAATATCTTCGCTTTTACTGTTTTCAAAGTTTTTTAATCCTTTGAAAGTTGTATCAGCTGCATATAAATAATTGCTTTCTGTGCTTAATTTATCAATTTGTTTTTGGATTTCATCGGAATTATTTGAATTAGTTTTAAGTTGATTTTTAAGTAACTTTAATTTATTAGTTAAAATAGTTTGTCTTTGAACATATCAATCTGATGCAGATTCAATTTGACTTTTTTGTGGGATTATATAACCAGTTTTTTGTGCTAATAAATCAGTAACCTTAATGTATTCACCATTATAATTTACATTTCCTTGATAAAGTCATTTTAAAAATAATAAAGTTGCATTATCTTGTTTTCCTCCATTATCAATTGAAATTGGGATTAAATTTGAGCCACCTTCGATGTATGTGGAAAATGCATCATTTGCTCTGTTTTTAGTAAGTTGCTCCTGTAAATAAATATCATCTCTTTGAGCTCATTTTTTATATTTTTCTTTATCATCTTTGCTTAAATAAAAAAATCTGGAAATTGGACTATCCATAGATTGCTCATAACCTACATTAGCTACAAAAGAAAAAATCGCTTTATAATCACGCAATGCTCATGAACCTCATTCATCCATTTGGTTTTCAAATTTTATGTCTTGAAAAACTGCATTATTTAAATACTCATTATGATTTAGAGCGACAAATTCATTAAATGTATCTATAAATGCCTTTTTTATGTTAGCATCTTCAAGATTGTATTTCACCTTTGAAAAGTCATATTTATCATTAGTTTTTTGAAGTTGCCAAATTCGCTTGCCCTGTAGTTTATTATTTAAAACTTTTAAAAATGCATCATCTCTTTCATCGATTGTGAAAATCGCTAAATCATCAATTTGATCGCTTGTTTCAACCTTTGATTTATCAAATTCTAATATACTTTTAAGCTTACGAGCAAGATCAAAAAGTGATTCTATCCCGTTAAATGTAGCATCATTAATTATATAACCTTTTAAATTGGTATCGTCTTTGATTTTTAAGTAGTTGATTAATGAATTACTTGGTATTTGGTTACCTAAATCCTTGTGCTGCAAAGCATATTGATATATTTTTGAATTTTCATCAATAGTTGCTCCAGCTTGTTTTAAAAATTCAAATGCTTTATTTAACAAATCGATATTTATAGAAAAACCATCTATATCAGTAACATCAAAAGGAAGATTATAAATACGAGTATTATTAATTTTTTCGCCAGCTAAATTAGTGTGAGTTGTAACAAGTTTGCTTGGAAAATAACTAACTGGTAACACACTTGAAACATCCAAAAGTTTATTATATGAATTAATTAAAAATGCACCTGCTTGGTTACCTAAAAAAATGTTTGCTAGCTTGCTATCATCGTTTTTGATATATTCTGCATTTTGAGCTGCTAATTTTAATTCTGAATTAGTTTTGGTGTCATTGCTAGTTAGTAGTTGCACAGGAAGAAAATTAGGTTGGTCTTTCATTTGTTGATTATACAAAGGAATAAGTTCCTTTAATCCCATAATCAAAGGAAAATAATCACCTTGTGATGTAGCAAAAAGAATTTTACTTTCTCTTTGTTTTTGTACATTTGAACAACTAATAGCAACTGCTGATGTTGCTAATGATGCGATTGATAAAAATCTCAGTAACTTTTTCATTATAACTCCTTATGGATTATTGCTATATTATAATGCAAAATCATAAATAAAAGAATTAGCAAAATAAAATTGCACATAGTGCAATCTTATTACTGATTTTTTGAAATAATTTGTAGAACTTCATCTAAAACTTGCTGTCCTGTTTTAAAAGATGGATTTTTGTTTAATGTTGAATTTATTAATGATTCCTTAATTACAGCATCGATTTTTGAGGTAGTTTCATTACCTGGTAAATCAAATAATTTTGCTACATCTGTATCGACAAATTCTTTTAAAGATGTGAACGATAATGCTCCTGAATGAAGGTGATGTGTCTCTGTTTTTAGTTCTTCAGTTTGATCATCTAAGGTTTTATTAGGTTGATTTTTGAGTTTTGCTTCATTAGCATCAATTTCATCCTTTAAGGTTTTTTCAGCATTTTCATAAAAACTGATTCCACGTTCTAAATCCTTATTTAAAGGTATAACATAAGCAGCTAATTGTGTCATTAAGTCACGGACATTAATTTCCTTATTATTTCAAGTAGTTTTTCCATTGTAAAGTCAATTAATAAACATAGTAGTTGCTTTATCTTCATCACCACCATTATCAATTGAAATAGGGACTAATGATGATCCACCCTCGATATAGGTTGCAAAATCATCGTCTGCCTTATTTTTTAAAACTTGTTGTTGTAAATAAACATCATCGCTTGAGGTTCACTTTGCTAACACATCAGCAGTTGGTTTATTAAAATATCTAATAGTCTTTGAATTAAATGTGTATTCATATGAAACAGAAGCAAAGATGCTGAAAATTACCTGATATTGACGCATATGTGAAGAACTTGATTCGCTTTTTCCTTCAAATTTAACATCTCTAAATAAAACATCATTAACATTTTTGTCATTTGATGCTTGTACAATAGTTAATTTGTTTTTAACAAATTCGTTAAAAACATCGATAAAATCAGCTTGCATCTTCTTATCTGTTGCTAAATTAAAAGTAATTTTACTTTGATCATATTGACCATTTGTGGAGTTTAGTTGTCAAAGTTTTTTACCTTTAAGTCTATTATTTAGCACTTTATAAAATTCATCTAATGTGTAATCGATTGAAAAGACTTGTAAAGGGATAATAGGTTTGTTGAATTTAGCAACCTTATCATTATCTATTTCAACTGAATCATAAAACTTGTGTGCTAGTTCAAAAAGCGATTCAACCCCTTGGAAAGTTTTAGAATTTATAGCGTAACCTTTTAATGAATCTGGTTTTATTTTTAAGAAATTTATTACTGATTCATCAGGGATGTGATTTCCTTTATCTTTATATTCATTTAAGGTATCAAAAAGTTTTCCATTTCGGTCGATATTTGCTCCTGCTTGTCGCATTAAGTCTAACATCTTATTCATTAAGTCAATGTTTAATATAAATCCGTTGGTATCTGAGACATCAAAAGGTAAGTTAAATAATTTGCTACCTAGTTTTTCTCCAACAACACTAGTATGATTTTCAAGTATTTTCTTAGGAAATAAAGAAATTGGAAGTTCTTTTGATGTATCAAGAAGTTTTTGATATTTATTGATAATATATGCAGTGGTTTTGCTACCTAAAAGCAAGTTAGCAAGTCTGGAATCGTTACTTTTAATATAATTTTCAGTTTGTGTAGCTAAACCAAATTCGCCATCTGCTTTTGTTATTTCCTTTGTTTGTAACTCTACAGGTAAAAACCCAGGTTGGTCTTTCATTTCTTTGTTATACAGAGGAATCATCTTTTCTAATGCATACATTAAAGGTCAAGAATTAGGTTGTGCAGTGGCAAAAACAATTTTCTTATCTTTTGCAGCATTGTTTGTTAGATATTCAGTTTGTTTTGTTTTACTTTGTGAGCAACTTGCTGCAAGAGCTACTGAAGCAAGGGAAATAATAGAAAAGAGTTTAGTATATTTTTTCATTTGTGTCCTTTTTATTAATACTAGTTAAAAGTTAAAATTTAAAATCATGTATACACATGATTTCGTATTATTAGTTTTCTTTACTGATTAAATCTAAAACATGGTTTAACACATCTGTTCCGTTTGCTTTAGTTGCATTTTTATCAAGGGTTGAATTAAGCAATTGTGTAGCGATGTATGCATTAATCTTTGTTGTTTTAGGATTACTTGGTAAGCTAAATAAATCTTCATTACCATCGTTAAATTCTTTTAATGAAGTGAATGATAATGCAGCTGAGTGTGTATAGTTAGCTTGTGATTTTAATGCTTCAGTTGCTTTTTGTAGGTTGGTTTTTTCTTCACCATCTGATAAAGTTTTTAGTTTTGTTTCATTTGCAGCAATTTGTGTATCTAAATCTGATTCCACATTGTTGTAAAAACTTACTCCACGAGTTAAATCTGTGTTTAATGGAATGATGTATGCAGAAAGTTCAGACATTAAATCACGAACATTAACCTCTTTATTATTTCATGTGGTTTTACCGTTATACAATCAGTTTAAAAACATCTTTGTAGCAGCATCTTCTTTACTACCAACAGCAACAGGGATTAAACTAGAACCACCTTCAAAATAGGTAGCATTAGTATCATCTGCTTTGTTTTTAGTAATTTGTTGTTGTAAGAAAACATCATCACGAGTTGTTCATTTCTTTGGAGCATCAGGGTTTTTAGCAGCAAAGAAATTGCGAGATGTTTGCGAATTAACTGATTGCTCAAGACCGACAGAAGCAACTATAGCAAAAATGGTTTGATATTGTCTCATATGTCATGATGCTCATTCATTTGAGTTATTTTCGAATTTTACATCTCTAAATAAGATAGGTTTAGACACATCTTTATCACCTACCTTGGTTTGAACTTGTATTGAATGGTTATCTACAAATTTGTTAAATACTTCAACAAATTTGTCTTTCATTGCTTGATCACTTGGTAAGTTGTATTTGATCTTAGACAAGTCAAATTGGTTATTTGTTGTAGGTTCAAGTTCTCAAAGTTTTTTATAATTTAAATCATTATTGATAAGTTTGTAAAACTCATCTTGTTGGTAGTCAATTGAAAAAGCTTGTAATGGAATAAGTTCGGTTGTTGCTGTAGCAACTTTAGCAGTATCAACTTCGACTGCTGAATAGAATTTTCTTGCAAATTCAAATAAACTTTCAACACCTTCAAAAGTTTTTTGATTAACTATATATCCTGTTAGTGATCCAGGTTTTGCTTTTAAGTAGTTAATTACTGATTCAGCAGGGATGTTATTTCCTTTGTCTTTGTTTGCAGCAAGTTTTTCAAAAACTTTACCTTCATTTACAACTGTAGCACCAGCTGCTTTCATTAGTTCTAATGCTTTGTTTAATAAGTCGATGTTAATACTAAATCCATTAGTATCAGAAACATCAAAAGGAAGGTTATAAATTTTTCCACCTGATGTATCTTCACCAACTAAGTTGTTGTGATTCTTTAAGATTTTAGTTGGAAACAAATTGTTAGGTAAAGTATCAGAAACATCTAAAATCTTACCATATGAATTAATTTGATATGCAGTGGTTTTGTTACCTAAGAGTAAGTTAGCAAGTTTTGCATCATTAGTTCTGATATAATTTTCAGCTTGTGTTCCAAGTTCATATTCACTTTTTGCTTTAGTTTCATCAGCTGTCTCTAAAACAACAGGTAAATATCCTGCTTGATCTTTCATTGTTTGATTATATAAAGGCACAAGTTGCTTAAGAGCAATCATTAAAGGGTATACCTTTCCTTGTGCAGTTGCTAGACGAACAGTATTATCAGAAGCAGCTTTGTCGGTTGGATATTGAGCTGTTTCTGCGCCTGTTCCTGGTGTTTTCTTTTGCTGCGAAGTTCCACAACTAGCAGCAATTAGTGTAGTTAAGCTTGAAGTACCAAAAAGTACTGAAAGAAGCTTATACTTTCTTGTCATTGAATCTCCTTTTATATTATTTTTAATGTTTGCTAATATTTTACTACTTTTTCACACAAATTCATTTATATAATATAAATAAATATAAAATATGTAAGAGAAGAATAATTATTCTTTCGATAAATTACAAATTAAAAATCAAAAAAAAATAAAAAAATAATTTTGCTTTTTTATTTTACTGCTATAATATCTAAGCGACTTTTAAAAAAAGTTCAAAAAAAAGTTCTTTGAAAACTAGATATAAAACATGACAGTCAATTTTTTCGAGAGTTTGATCCTGGCTCAGGATGAACGCTGGCTGTGTGCCTAATACATGCATGTCGAGCGAAGTTATTTATAACTTAGCGGCGAATGGGTGAGTAACACGTACTTAACGTACCTTTTAGATTA